>CAMCIP010000143.1 GCA_945874855.1 Brevundimonas vancanneytii | reverse complement strand
CGTAGCGGACGTCGTCGGCGCCCTCGTCCAGCCGCCACCAGTCGCGCCAGGTCCGGCCGGTCGCCTCGGCCCATTCGCGGGTCGCGCCGATGTATTCGATGGGGGCGTCGAACCAGACGTAGAAGACCTTGCCCTCCATCCCCGGACGGGGCGCGCCGTCCGGGCCGACGACGGGGACGCCCCATTTGAGATCGCGGGTGATGCCGCGGTCGATCAGGCCCTCGTCGAGGTGTTTCAGGGCGATGGAGCGGGCCAAAGTCTGCCAGTCGGACTTCGACTCGATCCAGTTGCGGATGCGCCCCTCAAGCCGGGTCTGCAGCAGATAGAGGTGGCGGGTGTCGCGGACCTCCAGATTGCGGCTGCCCGAGACGGCCGAATAGGGCGCGATCAGGTCGGTGGGGTCCAGCAGGCGGCCGCAGTTGTCGCACTGGTCGCCGCGCGCGCCGACGTGGCCGCAGTGGGGACAGGTGCCTTCGACATAGCGGTCGGGCAGGAAGCGAGCGTCGTCGATCGAATAGATCATCCGGTCGACGCGTTCCTCGATGAAGCCGTTCTCCTCCAGCACCCGGGCGAAATGCTGGGTCAGCTCGCGGTTGGCCGGGCTGGAGGAGCGGCCGAACCAGTCATAGCTGAGGCCGAACGCCTCTCCCGCCCGGCGCTGGATCTGGTGCTGCTCGTCGCAATAGGTCCGCACCTCCTGGCCGGCCGCGGCGGCGGCCAGCTCGGCCGGGGTGCCGTGTTCGTCGGTGGCGCAGACATAGAGCACCTCATGTCCCTGGGCCCGCTTGAACCGGGCATAGACGTCGGCCGGCAGCATCGAGCCGGCGAGGTTTCCCAGATGCTTGATGCCGTTGATGTACGGCAGGGCCGAGGTGATGAGGATGCGGGCCATGGGGTTCCGGGGCGGGGGCGAGCGGTCGGATATAGAGGCGGCGCAGGGCCACGTCATCCTTCACGGCCATGCCGCGATGGCCTACGAAGGCCGCGGTCGCGCGTTGTGGCCCCAGAGGAGCCCCCGAACATGCCCGAACCCACCGAATCCGACCTGAACGCCCTCGACGTCACCGACGCCGAGGCCGCGGAGATGAACGCCATCGCCCATCCCTTCGTCGCCGATCCGGCCCCGGATGCGAACGACAGCCTGGTGCGCATCGACTCCACGCCGGAGGGGATCGTCTTCATCACGATCAACCGGCCGGAGAAGAAGAACGCCTTCGACGCCGCCACCATCGCGGCCCTGCACGAGGCATTCGAGACCCTGCACGGCGCGGACCATGTCCGGCTGGTCTTCCTGCGCGGGGCGGGCGGCACCTTCTGCGCCGGGGCCGATCTGGGCTGGATGCGTGATGCCGCCGACTGGTCCGAGGGCGAGAATCGCGAAGACGCCATGGGTCTGGCGAAGATGCTGAAGTCGCTGCACGACGTGCCCGCCCTGACTGTGGCCCTGGTCGAGGGCGCGGCCATGGGCGGGGGCGCCGGTCTGGTGGCCGCCTGCGACATGGCGGTGGCCGTCAAGGGCGCGAAATTCGCCTTCTCCGAGGTCCGGCTGGGCCTGATCCCCGCGACCATCGCCCCCTATGTGATCGAGGCCGTGGGGGCCCGCACGGCGCGCCGCCTGTTCGCCACCGCCGAGGCGTTCGACGCCGACGCGGCCGCTGCCTTCGGGCTGGTCGACCGGGTGCTGGACTCGGCCGACGGGATCGACGGCGTGGTCTCCGACCTGTCCGCATCCATGAAGGCCTGCGCACCCGGGGCCGTGGGCGACGCCAAACGACTGGTCCACGAGGTCGCCGGCCAGAAGGTCGATCGCGGCCTGATGGAGGAGACCGCCCGACGCATCGCCCGCGCCCGCGTCTCGGAAGAGGGTCAGGAGGGCGTCCGCGCCTTCCTCGACAAGCGCAGGCCGCGCTGGGCGGAGTGAGACATGGCCTTTCCCTCCCCTTCAGGGGAGGGACGGCGGCGCAGCCGCCAGGGTGGGGCTTGCGCGAACAGACCCCACCCGGATCGCTGCGCGATCCTCCCTCGCCTGAAGGGGAGGGAAATGACAATGGGGCGTCCCCGCGCTAACACCCCCTCCATGTTCAAATCCGTCCTGGTCGCCAATCGCGGCGAGATCGCCTGCCGCGTCTTCCGCACCGCCCGCGCCATGGGCATCCGCACGGTCGCCGTCTATTCGGACGCCGACGCCGACGCCCTGCATGTGCGCGAGGCCGATGAGGCCGTCCTGATCGGCCCGGCGCCGGCGCGCGAGAGCTATCTGGACGGCGCAAAGGTCCTGGCGGCGGCGAAGGCCACAGGCGCCGAGGCCATCCACCCCGGCTATGGCTTCCTGTCCGAGAACGCCGACTTCGCCGAGGCGGTCGAGGCCGCGGGCCTCATCTGGATCGGCCCCAAGCCCGCATCCATCCGCGCCATGGGCCTGAAGGACGCGGCCAAGAAGCTGATGATCGAAGCGGGCGTGCCCGTCACCCCCGGCTATCAGGGCGAGGACCAGTCGCTGGAGACGCTGGCGGCTGAAGCGGGGCGCATCGGCTTCCCCGTGCTGATCAAGGCCGTGGCCGGCGGCGGCGGCAAGGGCATGAAGCTGGTCGAGCGGGCCGAGGATTTCGCCGACGGCCTGGCCTCGGCCCAGCGCGAGGGGCAGTCGTCGTTCGGCGACCCGCGCGTGCTGATCGAGAGCTACATCACCCGCCCGCGCCACATCGAGGTGCAGGTCTTCGGCGACGGCAGGGGCGAGGTGGTCCACCTGTTCGAGCGCGACTGCAGTCTGCAGCGCCGCCACCAGAAGGTGATCGAGGAGGCCCCGGCCCCCGGCATGGACGCCGCCACCCGCGCCGCCGTCACCGCCGCCGCCGTCCGCGCCGCCAAGGCCGTCGACTATCGCGGCGCCGGCACCATCGAGTTCATCGCCGACGCCTCTGACGGGCTGAGGGCCGACCGCATCTGGTTCATGGAGATGAACACCCGGCTGCAGGTCGAACACCCGGTGACCGAGGCCATCACCGGCGTGGACCTGGTCGAATGGCAGTTCCGCGTGGCGGCGGGCGAACCGATCCCGCTGAAGCAGGACGAACTGTCGATCCAAGGCTGGGCCATGGAGGCGCGGCTGTATGCCGAGGATCCGGCGACCGGCTTCCTGCCGAGCATCGGCCGGCTGGAGCATTTCCGGCTGCCTGAGGGCAACGTGCGGGTCGACACCGGCGCCTGGGAGGGCGGCGAGGTCAGCCAGTTCTACGATCCCATGATCGCCAAGCTGATCGTGCACGAGGACACGCGCGAGGCCGCGGCCGAGGCGTTGGCCGAAGCCTGCGCCCAGGTCGAGGTCTGGCCTGTGCGCACCAACGCCGGGTTTCTGGTGCGCTGCCTGGAGCACCCGCGGTTCGTGTCGGGCGACGTCGACACCGGCTTCATCGCGGCGGAAGGGGCTGGGCTTATCCCGTCCGTCCCCTCCGACGACGTCGCGGTCGCCTCTCTTGTCCTGCTGGCTGACCGCCAGCACGTTGGGCCGCATGGGTCAAACGGGTCGCCTTGGGAGTCCGACGCGGACGGCATCATGGGGTTTCGCATGAATGCCGAGCCTCGCTCGCGCCACGTCGCTGATCTGAGCGGCCACAGGATCGACGGATCGGTCTTCTCCAATCAAAGCGGCGATTTTGCCTGGCGTGTGTCCGTGCATGGCCGCGATGCGGTGATTGGAAGAAGCGAGTATCGCCACATCATGATCGGGAAGGATGCGGCGGTGCGGTACGTCGAGAACCTCGGCGGCCACGAGGGCATCATTTTTGATCGCGGCGCAGCCTGGTCCGTCGATCAGGCGCGAAGCTCTGGCGCGAGCGGTTCCGCCGCCGCCTCCGACGGCACCCTGCGCGCGCCCATGCCGGGCAAGATCGTCTCCGTCCCGGTCAAGGCCGGCGACGCGGTGACCAAGGGCCAGCCCGTCGTGGCGCTGGAAGCCATGAAGATGGAGCATGCGCTGACCGCCCCCTTCGACGGCACGGTCGAGGCGATCCACGTGACCCCCGGCGACCAGGTCGGCGCCGACGCCGTCCTGGCCGTCGTCACCAAGGGAGACTGACCCTGAAGACCCTCGCCGCCCTCGCCGCGACCGCCGCCCTGGCCCGTTTCGCCGCCCCGGCCGCCGCCCAGGACCCCGTCCTGCCGCCCAACCCCGAGGACGCGGCCGACCTGCAGTGTCTGGCTCTGGTCCTGGCGATGGGCGTGGGGGACGAGGACCTGCGGCTACAGCTCGCGCCGGGCCTGATGTACTATCTGGGTCGGCTCGAAGGCCGCACGCCGGACGTGGACTGGATCAACAGGGTCGTCACCTATGCGGAGGCCGCCGACGAGGCGCAGTTGATGTCGGTGCAGCAGCGCTGCTCCGGCGAGTTGATCGCCAAGGGCGAAGAGATGCTCGCCAAGGGTCAGGGCACGCAGGACGGCGGCGGCTGAGTATACCTTTCCCTCCCCTTCAGGGGAGGGACGGCCGCGCAGCGGCCCGGGTGGGGCCGTGCAACGTGGCCCCGTCGGAATTTTCCCCACCCGGGTCGATGCTCTGCTTCGACCCTCCCTCCCCGGAAGGGGAGGGAAATGCGAGACCGGCTCCCATGGCGTCCCTGCACATGATCAAGCTCTGCGTCGGCGTGGCCAAGGTCGAGACGCTGGAGCGGCGGGTGGGCAAGGGCCAGTGGCTGACGGTCCATACCCGGATGACGCCCAAGCGGGCGGCGGAGCTGGAGGACGGCGGCTCGATCTACTGGGTCATGAAGGGCTCGGTCACCTGCCGTGTGCCGATCGCCGACATCACGACCAAGGGCGAGGGCAAGGCGTCGATGTGCCATATCCGCCTGCACCCCGAGGTGATCCGCACCGCCCCGCAGGCGCGGCGTCCGTTTCAGGGCTGGCGCTATCTGGAGCCGAAGGACGCGCCGCCCGACCTGTCGACGATGGACGCCGGCGACCTGCCCGACGACCTGGCCAAACAGCTGCGCGAACTGGGGGCGTGGTGAGCCTGAATTCAAGGGTCGGTAGAGTTCATCACCAAGGACACCAAGGACCCGCCAAGGACACCAAGATGGCGGTTACGCCGCTGATGTCGGTGCGCCCCGGTCCAACGGCGTGATCGATCGACGCCATCGGCGTCGATCCTCAAGGCACACCCGCGATCCGGGAGCGAAGTTGGTCGCATCAACCCAATTCCCTTGGTGTTCTTGGTGCCATCCTTGGTGCCCTTGGTGATGAACCTGCAGGCCACAGAATGAAGCCCGGCATCCGTCCAAGGCGCGGGCCATTGACGACCCCTGCCAACCATGGCCATTGCCGCCGCCCATGATCGCGCTCAGCCCCCAGATCCGGACGACGACGCGCGAGCTGTTGACGCTGGCCTGGCCCGTGGTGCTGGCGCGCATCGGCATCATGACCATGGGGCTGACCGACGCCATCGTGGTCGGGAACTTCTCCAGCCGGGAGCTGGCCTTTCACACCCAGGCCTGGACCCCGACCTCGGTGGTCATCACCACCGCCGTCGGCCTGCTGATGGGGGTGCAGGTGATGACCGCGCGGCGGCTCGGCGAGGGGCGACCGGAGCTGGCCGGGGCCGTGCTGCGGCGGGGCGTGGCCTATTCGCTGCAGATCGCCCTGGTCGCGACGATCGTGCTGATCGCGCTCGGCCCCTGGGCGCTGGGCCGGATGGGTCTGGCGGACGGGCTGGCCGAGGGTGCCGCCCCGGCCCTGACCGTCTTCGCCCTGTCCATGCCCTTCTATCTGGTCAGCGTGGCGGGGCAGTTCTTCCTGGAGGCCCTGAACAAGCCCAAGCCCGGCATGATCGCCATGTGGGTGGCCAATGCGGTCAATCTGGGCCTGAACCTGCTGCTGGTGCCCGACCTGCTGGGGCTGGGGATCGACGGCGCCGTGGCCTCGGCCTGGGCCACCTTCGGGGCGCGCTTCGCCCTGGCCG
>CAMCIP010000142.1 GCA_945874855.1 Brevundimonas vancanneytii | reverse complement strand
ACCGTGGGCGGGACCGAGAACGATGACGTGGCCGGGGCCATGGCGCCGACGCCGCACCTGATGGCCGCGCCCTATCTGCAGCAGGTGCTGAGCCATTTCGGCGTGGTGTGGAGCCGGTCGCGGCTGATGAAGCTGGGGCCCGGCGCGACCGTGCCGATGCACACCGACGTCAACTATCACTGGTTCCACCGGGTGCGGATGCACATCCCGATCGTGACCACGCCGGACGTCAAATTCTTCTGCGACGACCAGGTGGTCCACATGGCTGCCGGGGAGTCGTGGATCTTCGACAACTGGCGCGTCCACAAGGTGGAGAACAACGCCGACATCGAGCGCATCCATCTGGTGGCGGACACCACGGGCAACGGCCGGTTCTGGGACATGGCCGACGCCGCCTCGGACGGTCTGATCCCCACCCGGGTGGTGCCGTGGCAACCGGGGGCCAAGGCCCCGCTGGCGTTCGAACGGTTCAACGTCCACCGCGTCATGCCGCCGTCCGAGATCGACCAGCTGCTGGGCGATCTGGTGGCCGAGACGGTATCGGTGAAGCCGGGCGCCGAGGGCACGGCCCAGGTGCGGGCCTTCGAACGCACCGCGTACGGCTTCCGCCAGGACTGGCGCCAGCTCTGGTCCCTGTTCGCAGACGGCGAACGAGGCGTTCCTCATTATCGCAAGCTGATCAACGGCTTCCTGCAGCAGGTGACGGCGCTGGGCGAGGAGCTGAGGGTCGGATCCAACCAGATGCCGGTGTCGCGTGTGGCCGCGGCGCGGGTCGCAGCCTATGCCGTCAACGACGGGGCCATGGCCCTGGGCGGGGGTCAGGCGCCCCTGGCCGGCGGGGCGTCGGCGCCGGCGAAGCCTTCGGTCACGACGGTGCCGACCTATGACCGGCCGGTGATCATCGTGGCGGCCCCGCGGTCGGGCTCCACCGCCCTGTTCGAGACCCTGGCGGTGACGCCGCAGTTCCAGACGGTGGGCGGCGAGGCGCACTGGCTGGTCGAGGGGTTCCGCCCCTTCGTGCCCGGCCAGCCGGGCGTGGACTCCAACCGCCTGACGGCGGCGCATTTCAATCCGCAGATCGGCCTGGCCATGCATGCCCGCCTGGCCGAGAAGCTGCGCGACGGGGCGGGCGCGCCCTTCGCCGGTCAGGACAGGGTGCGGTTCCTCGAGAAGACGCCCAAGAACGCCCTGCGCATCCCCTTCTTCGACAAGGTCTTTCCGGACGCCCGCTACGTCTTCCTGTGGCGCGACCCGGAAGAGAATGTGTCCAGCATCATCGACGCCTGGCGCGCGGGGGGCTGGGTCACCTATCCGCAGCTGCCGGGCTGGGACGGGCCGTGGTCGCTGCTGCTGCCGCCGGGCTGGCAGGGGCTGAAGGGCAAGCCCGTTCACGAGGTGGCCGCCTACCAGTGGGCGACCACGAACCAGACCATCATGGACGATCTGGAGGCCCTGCCGGCCGAGCGGCGCCACGTGGTGCGCTATGCCGATTTCGTCGCCGATCCGGCGGCCGTGGTAGCCGGTATCGCCGACTTCGCCGGGATCGCGGTCGATCCGGCCCTGATGGAGCGGACCGGCGCCCCCCTGCCCGCCTCGCGCCACACGCTGGAGCCGCCGCGGCCGGACAAGTGGAAGAAGAATGCCGCCGAGATCGCGGCCGTCCTGCCGGGGCTGGAAGCGGTGCGCAGTCGGCTTCAGGCCTTCCGGTGAGTGCGGAGATCCGGCTGAGGCTGACGATCGACGATCCGGTTCCGGGCGTCCGCTACAGCCTGCAGTTCGACGACATGCCCTTCCAGCCCGTGACCGCCGGGGACGGCCCCCTGAGTTTCGAAGTGCCGATCACCCTGCACGACGACGGGCGGATGACGGGGCCGTTCGTGCGACGCGAGGGCAAGGTGCGGCGGTTCGTCTACATCCGGATCGGTATCCTGGCCGGAGACCACGCCACGTCGCTGAACCGGCGCGCCAAGATCGACGTCCACGACATCCCGCCCGCCCTGCTCGATCAGGCGCGCACCGGAATCGTGCTGGAAATCGGTCTGCCGGGCCGGGGCAGGGACGGCACGCCCGCCTGCGCCACCGTGCGGCCGGTCAGGGCGTGGCGAGCGGTCGGCTGAGGTCGAAGGCGACGCGGAACAGGCGGCCGCCCGGGCGCGAGAGCTCATAGACATATTCCCGACCCGGCCGGACCTCGATGGCCCAGACATTGGTGTTCGAGACGGTCCGGCCCTCGCGGGTGAACAGGGCGATCGACTCGGCGTCGACGGGGAATTCCTGGCGTTCGGCGTCCCCGGGTCCGGCGGTGTCGCCGCCGTACCAGGTCAGGACGTCGGGCGTGCCGTCGCTGTGGCGATGATCATGCTTGAGGCGCAGACCCGCCGCGGTGCGGGTGATGACCCAGGTCCGCGACCGGTCCTCGCCCACGGCGAAGGGGATGCGGATCTCGGTGTCGGAGCAGTCACGCACCTGCATGATCAGCGGCTTGCCGGCGAAACTCGGGTCGCGGGTGTCGTCGGCGGCGACCCGGCCCGAAAAGGTCTGGCCGCACAGGTCGGTGAGGCGGGCGAAGAAGGCGTCCTGGGGGGTCGCCGGCGGGGTCGTGGCGCAGGCGGACAGGATCAGGGTGGCGGCGGTCGCAAGGGCGGCGGGAGCTTTCATGCCGTCACGCTAGCATGGTTTGGCCGGCGTTGACTTCCCGGCGCGCCTGAGTATGTTCCGCGCCTCTCATTTCCAGCGGCTTTCGCCGTCGCAAAGGTAATTCCGATGGCCAAGCCCGCCTCCATCAAGATCCGCCTGAACTCGACCGCCGACACCGGCTTCTTCTACGTCACCAAGAAGAACGCCCGGACCATGACCGAGAAGATGGTCGTCAAGAAGTACGACCCGGTCGTGCGCAAGCACGTCGACTTCAAGGAAGGCAAGATCAAGTAAGGGCACAACGCCGGGCCAGACGCGCTCCGTGCGGCTTGAGGCCTGCCCTTCCGAGAATTGAACGCCCGGTCAGCGATGGCCGGGCGTTTTTCGTTTGAGTTGCAGGTTTCCCCTCCCCTGAAGGGCAGGGAAAATCCTGAACCTAGGCCGCCCGCGCCACCACCTGGTCGCGGCCGCGATTCTTGGCTTCGTAGACGCCCTCGTCGGCACGTTTGAGCAGGGTCTCGGGGGTGTCGTCGGGGCCGGCGAAGGTGGAGACGCCGATCGAGACGGTGACGGCCAGCTGGGCCTCGCCGTTGAGGACGCGGAAGGGCACGGCGGCGACGTCGCGGCGGATGCGGTCGGCGACGCGCAGGGCGGCCTCGATCGGCGCGCCCGGCATGACGACCACGAATTCCTCGCCGCCCATGCGGCACGGCAGGTCGATGGCGCGGACGTTGGTGGCGACGCGGGCCGCGAACTCGCGCAGCACCTCGTCGCCGGCGTCGTGGCCGAAGCCGTCGTTGACGGCCTTGAAGTGGTCGATGTCGAGAACCATCAGCGACACGGCCTCGCCGCCCTGGGCCGCGCGGCCGACCAGGGCCTGGAGCTGTCCGGCCATGTAGCGGCGGTTGTGCAGCCCGGTGAGCGCGTCGGTGACGGCCATCTCCAGGCTGTAGTCCAGCTTCTGGCGCAGGAGGTCGGCATAGCGTTTGCGCCGGATCAGCGAGCGAACCCGGGCCTGAAGCTCCTCCACGTCGACGGGGCGCATCAGGATGTCATTGGCGCCGAGTTCCAGAGCCTTGACCATGCGCGGCCGGTCGATGGGGTCGACCACGGCGAGGATCGGCGTGCGCCGCCCGGCCTCGGTGGAGCGGCACTGGGCAATCAGGCGCAGGCCGTCGAACTCGGCCGCCGCCAGGTTGATGATCATCAGGTCCAGCGCGCCGCGCGCCGCCTCCAGCGCCACCTCGGGTCGGAGCTCGACCGTGGGACGGTGCTCCCCGGACAGATGCTCGACGATGCGGGCGGCCTGACGGTCGCAATCGTCGACCACAAGCACGCGCCCGCCCGTGGCCTTCAGCCGACCCGAGACATCGGCGCCGACGCCCAGCCGGCGGCTGCTCTCCTCGCGGTCGGACAGTTCGTCCATGATGGCCTTGAGCCGGGTCAGCGAGCGCACACGCGCCATCAGGACCAGATCGTCGATCGGCTTGGTGACGAAGTCGTCGGCGCCCGCTTCCAGGCCGCGGATGCGGTCCTCGCGGCCGTCGAGGGCGGTGACCAGCACGACCGGCGTGTGGCGGAGATCCGGATTGGCCTTCAGCCGCCGGCAGGTCTCGAACCCGTCCATGCCGGGCATCATGACGTCCAGCAGGATCAGGTCGGGCTTCTCGCGGGCCGCGACGGCGAGGGCGGTCGGACCGTCGTGGGCCGTGAGGACGTCATAGTATTCGATCGTCAGCTTGGCTTCGAGCAGGCGGACGTTGGCCTCGACGTCGTCGACGACCAGGATGCGGGCGGTCACGGCGCGCCCCTCAGGCGGCCACGACGCCGAGATGGCGCCGGACCACGTCCAGGAAATGCATGACCGAGATGGGCTTGGAGATGTAGGCCTCGCAGCCGCCGTTGCGGATCCGCTCCTCGTCGCCCTTCATGGCGAAGGCGGTCACGGCGATGACGGGGATATGCGACAGGTCCGCGTCGTCCTTGAGCCATTTGGTGACCTCGAGGCCGGAGACCTCGGGCAGCTGGATGTCCATCAGGATCAGGTCGGGGCGATGCTCGCGCGCAATGGCCAGTGCCGACAGCCCCTCTCGGGCCTGCAGGGTGCGAAACCCCTGGGAGTCGAGCAGATCATGAAACAGCTTCATGTTCAGCTCGTTATCCTCGACGATGAGGACGGATTTGGACATCGTCACCTGGTCCGGCATGCGCCCCGCAAATGCGCGGGGGATTTCCACCGACTTGAGGTGCAACCCTGCCTGACCAGTCTTAAGTTGGCGTGAAGCCAGCCCCTTGCGAGTCCCCCGTGGACACCCTGCGCACCCTCTGCCGAGACTGTCTGACCACCGCTGAGGCGGCGGCGCAGCGGTGCGCGGCCTGCGGGTCGCGGCGGGTGATCAGCCACCCGGAGCTGGGTGCCCACGCCATCGCCCATCTGGACTGCGACGCCTTCTATGCCGCGGTGGAGAAGCGCGACCGGCCCGAACTGAGGGACCGGCCGGTGATCGTGGGCGGCGGGACGCGGGGGGTGGTGGCCACCGCCTGCTATGTGGCGCGCCTGTACGGCGTCGGTTCGGCCATGCCCATGTTCAAGGCGCTGAAGGCCTGTCCCGACGCGGTGGTGATCCGGCCGGACTTCGCCAAATACACGGCCGAGAGCCGGCGCATCTTCGGCATGGTCCACGCCCTGACGCCTCTGGTCCAGACCCTGTCGCTGGACGAGGCGTGGCTGGATCTGTCGGGGACCGCCCGGCTGAACGGCGGGCCGCCGGCGCTGCAGCTGGCGCGTCTGCAAGGCCGGATCGAGGCGGAGACGGGCCTGACGGTGTCGATCGGTCTGGCCCCCAACCGCTTCCTCGCCAAGGTCGCCTCGGAGATGGACAAGCCGCGCGGCTTCACTGTTCTGGGCTCCGAAGCGGCGGGGGTGCTGGCGCCGCGGCCGGTGACGGTGCTGCCCGGCGTGGGGCCGGTGTTCGGCAGGACGCTGCGCAGCGACGGCTTCGCCACTGTGGGCGATCTCGCCGCCGCCGCGCCGCGCGACCTGGCGCAGCGCTATGGCGACTGGGGCCTGAGACTGCATGCGCTGGCCCATGGACGCGACGCCCGGCCGGTCGACCCCGTCCACGACCGGCGCGGCATGAGCGCGGAGACGACCTTCAATCAGGATTTGACGACGGTCGAGGCGCTGGAGGCCGAGCTGTGGCCCCTGTGCGAGAGGCTGGCGGCCAAGGCGCGACGCGATGGGGTGGCCGGTCGGTCCGTGGTACTGAAGCTGCGGCGGACCGACTTCAGGATCGTCACGCGCCGCACGACGCCGCCCGAGCCGGTGCAGACGGCGCGGGGGCTGTTCGCCGAGGGGCGCCGCCTGCTGAAGCCCGAGCTGGGACCGCCCTATCGCCTGATCGGTATC
>CAMCIP010000141.1 GCA_945874855.1 Brevundimonas vancanneytii | reverse complement strand
GGCCAGTTGCTGAAGGATGTTCATGTCTCGTCTCCGTGAGCTTTTGCGCTCTTTGCCTGTAAGTTGGCGGGATGCGCCGCCCAGAGGTCCGGTCGCCGCTCCCGCGTGGTCGCTTCCCGCTGCGCCTGCCGCCACTCGGCCACCTTGCGGTGGTCGCCCGACAACAGGACCTCGGGGATCTCCAGCCCCTCGAACGTCCGCGGTCGCGTGAACTGCGGATGCTCCAGAAGCCCGTCCTCGAAGCTCTCGGAGGACAGGCTCTCGGCCTGACCCAGAACTCCGGGGATCAGTCGTACGCACGCCTCGATCGCCACCATCGCCGCCGCCTCGCCACCGGCCAGGACCGCGTCGCCGACGGCGACCTCCTCGAACCCCCGGGCGTCGAGCACCCTCTGGTCCACCCCCTCGAACCGGCCGCACAGCACGACGACGCCGTCCTGTTTCGCCCAGTCCCTGACGCGCGCCTGGGTCAGGGGCCGACCCCGGGCGCTCATGTACAAAAGCGGCCGCCGCGGCCCGGAAAGCCCGTCAAGAGCCCTGGCCACCACGTCCGCCTTCAGAACCGCTCCCGGTCCGCCGCCCGCAGGGGTGTCGTCCAGGAAGCCGCGCCTATCGTCGCTGAAGTCCCGGATGTCAACCGTTTCGAGGGCCCAGAGCCCCTTCTCGCGCCACGCCGTGCCGATCAGCGAGACGCCCAGCGGCCCCGGAAAGGCCTCGGGAAACATGGTCAGGACGGTGGCGGTGAAGGGCATGTCAGCCCCCTCGCAGCCCGCTGATCGTGCGCCCCGGGGCGATGTCCTCGGCCGAGGTGATCAGGTGCACCAGGGCCGGCACGCCCTGCGCCCGGGCCGCGTCGCGGGCGGTCTGCAGCGCGGCGGGGAAGGCCTCGGTCGTCTCGCAGCGGATGCCGAAGGCGCCGAAGGCCCGGGCCCACATGACGAAGTCGGGGTTCTTCAGGTCGGTGGCGATGACCCGCTCCGCGCCCGGATAGTGCCCCTCCTGATGCATGCGGATGGTGCCGTAGGTCGAATTGTCGACCACGATCACCACCGGGTTCAGCCCGTGCTGGACCGCCGTCGCCATCTCCTGCCCCGTCATCAGGAAGTCGCCGTCGCCGGCCACGCAGATGGCCTCGCGCGCCCGGTCGACCGCCTTGGCGGCGATCGCGGCGGGCCAGCCATAGCCCATGGCGCCGGAGGTCGGGGCCAGCTGGGTCCGGCACGACCGGTGGCGATAGAAGCGGTGCAGCCAGGCGGCGAAATTGCCGGCCCCGTTGGTGATCACGGCGTCCTCGGGCAGGGCGTCCATCAGGTGGGCCATGCAGTCGCTCATATTGACCGCGCCCGTCACCGGCACCGGCGTGGAGAAGGCGAGGAAGTCGGCGTGCGCCTGTTCCCCCTCGGCCCGCCAGTCGCGGCCGGGATCCAGCGTCGCCAGGGCCAGGGCCGCCAGACTGTTGTCGGCGACGCCGGACATGAGCGTCGGCCAGACGCGCCCCAGTTCCTCGGAGCCCGGATGCAGGTGCACCAGCACCCCAGCCGTCCGCGCGCGGTCGAAAAGGGTGTAGCCCTGCGTCGGATTTTCCCCGAGCCGCGCGCCGATCGCGATCACCAGATCCGCCGCCTTCGCCCGGGCCGTCAGCTTCGGATTGCACCCCAGCCCCAGGTCGCCGGCATAGTTCGGCCGGTCGTTGGAGATGATGTCCTTCCTGCGGAACGAGCCCGAGATCGGGATCATGTGCCGCTCGGCCCAGTCGGCCAGGGCGTGGCTGGCCGCGGTGGTCCAGCCGGACCCGCCGACGATGATCAGCGGCCGCTCCGCCTTTTTCAGGCGCGCGCCGACGTCCGCCAGCACGGCCGGGTCCAGGGCGGCCTTCGCCGCGACCACGGGCCGCTTCGGCGCCGGTCCGCCGTCGGCGTGCAGCAGGTCCTCGGGCAGGGCCACGACCACCGGCCCCATCCGGCCCTGCAGGGCCGTGGCGAAGGCGCGCTCGACCACCTCGGCGGTCCGCTCGGGGCTCTCCAGCTCGGTCGCCCACTTGGCCAGGCCGCCGAACACCTCGCGATAGTCGACCTCCTGAAAGGCGCCCCGGCCCCGGTCGGTCAGGGCGATCTGGCCGACGAACAGGATCATCGGCGTGGAGTCCTGATGCGCCGTATGCACGCCGATGCTGGCATGGGTCGCGCCCGGCCCGCGCGTGACCATGCAGACCCCGGGCCTGCCGGTCAGCTTGCCATAGGCCTCGGCCATGTTGGCGGCGCCCGCCTCGTGCCGGCAGGTGATGACCTCGATCCGGTCGCGCACATCGGCCAGGGCGTCCAGCACGGCCAGATAGCTCTCGCCCGGCACGCAGAAGACCTTGTCGATCCCGTTCATGACCAGGACGTCGACCAGACGGCGGGCGGCGGTGTGGGGGGCTTGCGTCATCCGGCCCTGCTAGCAGATCGCCCCCGTCGCTGGCGACCCGGCTTGGCCGTAACCGTCCGCGCCCCGCGCGTTCGGAGCCGTGGGGCGGACGCAGGTTCATCACCAAGAGCACCAAGAGGTCACCAAGGACACGAAGGCGCCCTGCCGGCCATGAAGCTTGGCGCTCTTGGTGCTTCCTTGGTGCTCTTGGTGATGAACCCTGCTTGCGGCGCCACGACGGTCAGGGACCGACCCCCGTCACGCGGCCGTCATGCGGCCCTGCTGTTCTAACGCCTCAAGGGGAGGACGGACGATGGGACTGCTGGACGGCGTGCTGGGCGGACTGGGCGACGATGCCGCGGGCGGCCTCGGCGAGCTGCTGAAGGGTCAGGGCGGGGTCGCGGGCCTGGCTGAAAAGCTCGGCGGCGCCGGCCTCGGCGATGTGGTCGGGTCGTGGATCAGCCAGGGCGCCAATGCGGGCATTTCTCCGGAGCAGATCACGGCCGCACTGGGCGCCGGCCCCGTCGCCGACTTCGCCGCCCGACTGGGCGTCGATCCCCAGCAGGCGGCCGAGACCCTCGCCGGTCTTCTGCCCGAAGCCATCGACCGGCTGACGCCCGGCGGCACCCTGGAGGGCGCCGAGGGCCTGCTGGACGGCCTGCCCGGGGGACTGGGCGACATGATCGGCGGCTTCCTGAAGCGCTAATAGGTCACTTCGGTCAGACACAGGCCGTCGGACGGGGCCACCGGCCCGCAGGCGGCGCGGTCGCGGGCGTCCAGCGCGGCCTTCAGGTCCGCGGCCGTCCACCGGCCCAGGCCGACCTCGACCAGACTTCCGGTCATGGACCGGACCTGCCGGTGAAGGAAGCTGCGGGCGGCGAAGGTCAGATGCACCTCCTCGCCGACGCGCCCGACCGAAGCCAGGTCCAGCGTCTTCTCCGGCGAGGCCGACTGGCAGTTCACGTCCCGGAAGGTCGTGAAGTCGTGCAGCCCGACCAGGGCCTGCGCCGCCGCCTGCATGGCCCCGGCGTCCAGCGGCTTTTTCATGTGCCAGACCCGGCCCAGATCCAGCGCCGGCCGCCCCGGCCGATTGAGGATTCGGTACAGATAGCGCCGCCCCGTGGCCGAGAACCGCGCGTGCCACTCCGGATCGGCCTCGACGCAGTCCAGCATGGACACCGCCTCGTCGACCAGATGGGCGTTCAGGGCGTTCATCACCGTGCGGGCCGGCCAGGCCTTGTCCAGATCGAAGCCGATCACCTGACCCGTGGCGTGCACCCCCGTGTCGGTCCGCCCCGCCGCGAACAGCCGCACCGTCTCGCCGCAGAAGGCGGTCAGCGCCGCCTCGATCGCGCCCTGTACCGTCGGCTGACCGGCCTGGACCTGAAACCCGTTGTAGGCCGAGCCGTCGTACTCGACCGTCAGGCGATACCTCGGCATGCCTGTTTCCCCTATCGCTCGCCGCGCGGCGGCTCGCTGCTTGAGGGAAGCAGGGTTCCGGGCGCGATCGGGAAGCCCCGCAGCATCTCCTCCGCCGCCTGGGCCCCCTTGCCCGCGCGCTGCACGGTCATCAGCCGCACCACGCCGTCCCCGCAGGCGATCCGCAGTTCGCCGTCCAGCACCTCGCCCGGCGCGCCCGATCCCCGTGCCGAGACCCGGCTCATCAGCGCCTTGATTCGCACCGGGCCCTCGGGCCCCGCCGCCTCGAACCAGGCCCCGGGGGCGGGCGACAGGCCGCGGATCTGGGCGTCGACCTCGGCCGCCGGGCGGGTCCAGTCGATGCGCGCCTCGGCGGGGGTGATCTTCTTCGCATAGGTGGCCTCGCCGACCTGGTCGACCGCCTCCAGCCCGCCCCGCTCCAGCGCCGCCAGCGCCCGCGGCCACAGGGCGGCGCCCACATGCGACATGCGCTGGCCCAGCGACCCGGCCGTGTCGTCCGGCGCGATGTCCAGAACCTCGCTCAACAGGATCGGCCCCTCGTCCAGCCCCGCCGACATGCGCATGATCTGCACCCCGGTCTGCCGGTCCCCGGCCATGATGGCCCGCTGGATCGGCGCGGCCCCCCGCCAGCGCGGGAGCAGCGATCCGTGCAGGTTCAGACACCCCAGACGCGGCGCCTCCAGCACCTCGGGCTTCAGGATCTGGCCGTAGGCGACGACGCAGGCGGCATCCAGATCCAGACTGCGGAAGGTCTCGATGGCCTCCGCCGCCTTCATCGACTCCGGCGTGAAGACCGGCAGGCCCAGGGTCTCGGCGAAAGCCTGCACCGGCGACGGCGCCAGCTTCTGGCCCCGTCCGCGCGGCCGGGGCGGCTGGCTGTAGACGGCCGCCACCTCATGGCCGGCAGCGACCAGCTCGGCCAGCGAGGGCACGGCGAATTCGGGGGTTCCCATAAAGGCGAGACGCATGGCGGGGTGATGCCCGAGCGCCGCCAAGGCGGCAAGCGCCCTTGCATCCCGCTGCACCGTCGCCACCTCCAGCCAAGGGAGCGACAGAATGCCCAGTGAGACCATCAGGTTCGAGGTCCAGGATTCGATTGTGGTCGGCGATCTGCATATGCCGCAGGGTGCAGGACCGTTCCCGGGAGTGGTCGTGGCCGGACCGATGACAAGTGTACGGGCCCAGGTCACCGGCACCTATGCGGCCGCGCTTGCGGACCGCGGGATTGCTGCCCTGGCCATCGATCCTCGCCATTTCGGCGACAGTGGAGGGGAGCCTCGGCAATATGAGCATGCAGGGCGCAAGATCGAGGATGTGAAGGCCGCTCTGCTGGCCCTGTCGCGCCACCCGATGATCGATCCCGGCCGGATCGGCGCGGTCGGCGTGTGTCTCGGCTCAGGCTATGCCGCCTGGGCGACTGTGGACGATCCGCTCGTGCGGGCTCTCGGCATGGTGGTCGGCTACTACCGCGATCCGGACGCCATGCGCGCAAACGATCCGGAGGGGTTCCAGTCGCGCATCGACCAGGGACGGGCTGCGCGGGAGCACTATGGTGCGACCGGAGAGGTCCTGATGATTCCGGCCGCTGCGACCAGTGGCGATGCCGGGATGACGTCCGCCGACACCACCGACTATTACACGCGACGCGCGGCGGTTGCTTCCTATCGCAATGAACTGGCGGTGATGTCGCGGGAGTATTTCCTGCCGTTCGATGTGCAGGCTGCGGCTCCCCTCATCACGGTTCCCACGGCGATGGTGCATTCCGAAAACGGACTGTCTCCCGGTTGGGCGCGCAAGTTCCATCAAGCCCTGCGCGTGCCGTCGTCCCTCAGCTGGATCACGTCACGCGGACAGACCGACGTCTATGACGATCCCTCTATCGTCAGTGCAGCCGCAGACCGGCTGGCGGAGCATTTTCACGCGTCCCTGTAGCTCGAACGCCTACTGCCAGCGCGTGAACACCCCGCCGCCCTCATCCCATTCGCCGCCGGCGTCGAGCGCGTCGTCGAAGTCGAGCAGGCGGTCGATGATGATGCCGGCGATCAGGCCCACCACCGCCACACCGACCAGGGTGGCCAGGCCGGCGACGCCGACCTTTTCGTTGCGGGTCAGGCGGCGGCGACCCAGGGGGTCGATGATGCGGTCGGGGCTGCGCTTGAGACGGGGCATCAGGCGGCCATCCTCGCGGCTTTCTTGACCTTGGCCACGGCGCGGTCGCGGCGCAGGCGGGTCAGGTGGTCGATGAAC
>CAMCIP010000140.1 GCA_945874855.1 Brevundimonas vancanneytii | reverse complement strand
GGCAGGCCGCGGCGCACCGCCTCCTGGGCGCCGGCGATGAAGGCCTCGCCCGCCGCCATGCCCAGCGACCCGCCCATGAAGCCGAAGTCCTGGACCACGACCATGGCCTTGACCCCGTCGATGGAGCCGGCGCCGATGGCCATGGCGTCCTTGCGCCCGGCCGCCTTGCGCGCCGTGGCCAGCCGCTCGCGATAGGGCTTGCCGTCGGAGAATTTCAGCGGGTCCTCGGGCACGTCGGGGGCCGGGATCGGCTCCCAGGCCGCGCCGTCGAAGGTGAAGCCCAGCCGCTGCTCGGCCGTGATCCGCATGTGGCGGCCGGACGGCGTCACCCACAGGGCGGCTTCCAGATCCGGACGGTACAGCATCTCGCCGGAGTCCGGATCCTTGATCCACAGATTGTCGGGCGTATCGCGCCGGCTGACGATCTTGCGCACGCCGGGGGCGAAGCGGCTCAGCCAGCCGCCGCGGCGGGGCTCCTGGGGGGTCTTGGGGTCGTTGGCCATCGGCGCGCCTTTACGCCATCTGCGGGGCGCGCGCACCCCTGACCGCATCGGCCAGCGCCCTGACCTTGTCCAGCACGCGGGCCGTGGGGTCGGCGCCGGCCGCGATCGCCGCCGCCACCTCATCGACCAGGACCGATCCGGCGACCACGGCGTCGGCGACCCGGGCCACCTCGGCGGCCCGCTGCGGCGTCTTGATGCCGAAGCCGACCGCGACCGGCAGGCCCGAGGCCGCCCGCACCCGCGCCACGGCCGGGGCCACGGCGTCGGCGTCGGCCTCCTTCACCCCCGTCACCCCGGCGACCGAGACATAGTAGACGAAGCCCGAGGTCCGGGCCGTGACGATCTTCAGCCGCGCGTCGTCCGTGGTCGGCGTGGCCAGCCGGATCAGGGCGAGGCCCTCGGCATCGAGGGCGTCGGTCAGGGGCCCGGCCTCCTCCGGCGGGCAGTCGACCACGATCAGCCCGTCCACCCCCGCCGCCGCCGCATCGCGCGCAAAGGCCGCGTGGCCCCAGGTCTCCAGCGGATTGAGATAGCCCATCAGGATCACAGGCGTGTCGGCGTCGCCCTCGCGAAACGCCCGCACCAGGTCCAGCGTGCCCCGCACGGTCATGCCCGATTTCAGGCCGCGCGCCGCCGCCCGCTGGATTGTGGGCCCCTCGGCCATGGGATCGGAGAAGGGAAAGCCCAGTTCGATCAGGTCGGCGCCCGCGCCCGGCAGGCCGCGCAGGATCTCCAGCGTCGCCTGGGCCGAAGGATCGCCGGCCATGACATAGGTCACGAACCCGGCCCGGCCCTCGGCCTTCAGCGCCCCGAACCGGGCGTCGATGCGGGAGACGGTCATTGCGCCTGGCCGCACACATTCCCGGGGATGGGCGCGAAGGCCAGCCAGCCGTCGGCGCCTGGAGAAGGCTGGCGCGTCTCGTCGTAGAAGGCCGCCATCTCCAGACCGTCGCAGGCCCCGTCGGCCCGGCGACGCGCGAAGATCACGCTGTTGGCGCTGCCGCCCACGACCGACCAGCCCTGCCGCTCGAAATGGCCGATATAGGCCTCTGCGGTGGGGCCGATGGAGGCCAGGGACCCGCGCACACAGGTGGCCCGGGCCTGAAATTCCGGCTTCGGCCCGCAGGTGTCATCGAACTGGACGCCCTCGATGAGGGGCAGGGAGACCTCCTCGGTCGGGGTCTGGGCAGACGCGGCGCCGGCCCCCAGCAGCGCCATGGCCAGGGTCGCCGAGGCGATCAGGGTCTTCATGCTCACAACTCCACGCCCAGGTGCTTCGCCACCGCGAAGATGTCCTTGTCGCCCCGCCCGCACATATTGAGCACGACGTCGCCTCCCTTGCCCACCTCGCGCGCGATCTCGCCCACGCGGGCCAGGGCGTGGCTGGGCTCCAGCGCCGGGATGATCCCCTCCAGCTTCGAGCACAGCTGGAAGGCCTCCAGCGCCTCGGTGTCGGTGGCGGCGCGGTATTCGGCCCGGCCGGAATCGTGCAGCCAGGCATGCTCGGGCCCGATGCCGGGATAGTCGAGGCCGGCGGAGATGGAGTGACCCTCCAGGATCTGGCCGTCGGCGTCCTGCAGCAGATAGGTGCGGTTGCCGTGCAGCACGCCGGGACGCCCGCCCTGAAGGCTGGCGGCGTGGTCCGGGCCGTCCAGACCCCGTCCGGCGGCCTCGATGCCGATCAGGCGCACGCCCGCATCCTCGATGAAGGGGTGGAACAGGCCGATGGCATTGGACCCGCCGCCGATCGCGGCGACGAGGGCGTCGGGCAGCTTGCCGCGCCGCGCCTGCATCTGGGCCCGCGTCTCCTTGCCGATCACGCTCTGGAAGTCGCGCACCAGCTCCGGATAGGGGTGCGGTCCGGCCGCCGTGCCGATGATGTAATAGGTGTCGGCGACATTGGTGACCCAGTCGCGCATGGCCTCGTTCATCGCCTCCTTCAGCGTCGAACGGCCATTGGTCACCGGCACCACCTCGGCGCCCAGCAGCTTCATGCGGAAGACGTTCGGCGCCTGCCGCTCCACGTCCACCGCGCCCATGTAGATGGTGCAGGGCAGGCCGAAGCGGGCGCAGACGGTGGCGGTGGCCACGCCGTGCTGGCCGGCGCCGGTCTCGGCGATGATCCGCGTCTTGCCCATGCGCATGGCCAGAAGGATCTGGCCCATGCAGTTGTTCACCTTGTGGGCGCCGGTGTGGTTCAGCTCGTCGCGCTTGAACCAGATGTCGGCGCCGCCGTGATGATCGGTCAGGCGCTGGGCCAGATACAGCGGGCTGGGGCGGCCGACATAGTGCTCCAGCCAGTCGTCCAGCTCGGCCTGGAAGGTCGGGTCGGCCCTGGCGGCGACATAGGCGGCCTCCAGCTCATGGACCGCCGGCATCAGGGTTTCGGCGACATAGCGTCCGCCGAAAGTGCCGAAGCGGCCCTCGGCGTCGGGCCAGACATATCGGGAGTTGGGAAGGGGCGCGTTCACGGCAGGGGCTTTCAGGCCTTGGCCACGGCGCTCAGAAAGGCCGCGATCCGGGCGGGCTCCTTAACACCCGGCGCGCTTTCCACGCCAGAGGATGTGTCCACAAGGGGCGCGCCGGTGACCGAAATCGCCTGCGCCACATTGTCCGGGTCCAGACCGCCGGCCAGGAACCAGGGCCGGGCGAAGGCGTGGCCGGCCAGCAGGGTCCAGTCGAAGGCGTGGCCCACGCCGCCGGGCAGGCCCGCCCCCTCGGGCGGCTTCGCATCGAACATCAGATGGTCGGCGGCCTCGCCCCAGTCCCCGGCCACGTCCAGATCGGCGGCCTCGCGCACCGGCAGGGCCTTGATGATCCCGGCCTTGGTCAGGCGGCGCACCTCGACGGCGCGTGCGGGCGTTTCGCGGCCATGCAGCTGGATGAGGTCGGGCCTCAGGCCCAGGGCGAGCGTGGTCAGCAGCAGGTCGGACGGATCGACCACGACCGCGACGATCTTCGCCCGCCCCCGCGCCCGGTCGAACAGGGTGGCGGCCTGCAGCGGCTCCAGATGGCGCGGACTCTTCTCGAAGATGACCGCCCCGACGAAGGCGGCACCGTGGTCCAGAGCGGCGTCGAGGGTTTCGGGCGTGGTCAGGCCGCAGATCTTGGCGAGGGTCACAGGTCGACCACGCTCAAGCCCCGGGCGAGGGCTGCCGCCTTCTGCGCCTTGTCCAGGGTAACGAAAGCGAGCCCCAGTCGGTCGGCGACGGCGATGTGCAGGGCGTCGGGCGCACGAAGGGCCTCGGCAGCTGCGACCAGTCGGCGGGCCTCGACCACGTCTGCGTTCGTGAGGGGCTCCGGGAGGCCGGGAGCCTGGATCAGGCCGTCGAAAAGATGTTCCGCCCGTCGGGCCTGGCCCTCGGTGAGCTGGCGCCTGCGCACCTTCAACCGGATACCCGACGTGAACTCCGCAGCCGTCCAGGCGCTTAGCGAAAGTCGCGGGCGTTCGGCCAGCCAGGGTCGCGCGACCTCGGTCAGGTCGTCGTCGATCAGGGCTGCGAGCAGCACGCTGGTGTCGGGATAGAAGATCACGCCGGCTATTCGTCCCGAAGCTCGGCGATGATCGCGGCAGCGTTGCCCCGTTTCGCCGGCACGATGCGGTTCCGGTCCAGCCAGTCCGGGTCGATGACGATCCCGCCGTCCGGATGCGCCTCCGGAGCCAGCCGGGCGATCGGCTTGCCGCGACGCGTGATGACGACCTCCTCGCCGGCCAGCATGCGATCGATCAGCTTCGGCAGATTGTTTCTGGCCTCGGCGACGGAGTACTGGGTCATGCGGCGAAGATAGCCATTTCGATGGCCATCCTCAAGCAAACACCCGATCCACTTCCCCCGGCGCCAGCAGCCGCCACGCGCCCGGGGCCAGGTCGTCGGGGAGGGTGAGGGCACCGACCCGCTCGCGGTGCAGGGCCTCCACATGATTGCCGGCGGCGGCGAACATGCGGCGCACCTGATGATAGCGGCCCTCATGCACCGTCAGCCGTGCCCCGGTCGGCCCGATGGGCTCCAGCACGGCGGGAGCCAGCGGCTTGTCCTCGCCCTCCAGCACCAGATCGCCCGAGGCGAACAGAGCCGCCTCGTGGCCCTCCAGTGGCCGGGCCAGGGTCGCGCGATAGACCTTGGCCACATGGCGGCGCGGGCTGATGATCCGGTGCAGCAGGTCGCCGTCGTCGGTCAGCAGCAGCAGGCCGGTGGTCGCCTTGTCCAGCCGCCCCACCGTCGAGATGGCCGGGTCGCGGCGGCGCCAGCGCGGCGGCAGGACGTCGTAGACCAGCAGGCCGTCCTCCTTGTGCGAACAGGTCATGCCGATGGGCTTGTTCAGCAGGAGGACCAGGCCCGGGGGCGGATCCACCGGGCGGCCGTCCACCGTCATCCGGTCGGGCAGGTCGGACGTCGGGGCGATGCGGGCCGAGGCGTCGGTCAGGTCACGCCCGTCCAGGGTGATCCCGCCCAGCTTCGCCAGCTTCGCGATCTCCTGGCGCGAGCCATAGCCCATGCCGCCCAGCAGACGGTCGAGGCGGACGTTCTTGATTGCCCTGTCGCCCTTCGGGCTGCTTGAGGGCGGCTTCACTTCACCGCCTCGAAGATCTTGTAGCCCGCGTTCTCCTCGACCGTGCCCACCCGGCGGAAGGCGGCGGTCAGATCGGCCTCATAGGGCAGGTGGCGGTTGGCGACCATCCAGAGGACGCCGCCCTTCTTCAGCAGGTCGGCGGCCTTCCTCACAAAGCCCTGACCCAGCCGCCGATCCTCCTGCCCGCCGTCGTGGAAGGGCGGGTTCATGACGGCGAAATCGAGGTCGCCGCCGGCCGGCAGGGTGCGGGCGTCGGCCCAGTCGAAGGTCGCGCGCGGATCGGTCACGTTCAGCCGGGCCGCCTCGATCGCGCGCCGGTCCAGATCGATCAGCCGCAGGGAGGTGACGGCGGCGGAGCCCAGCACGGCCAGGGCCAGCGCCCCGGCCCCGCACCCCAGGTCCGCCCCCGCCCCCTTCAGCGGCGGCAGGACGGCGGCCAGCCGCGCCGTGCCGGCGTCGATCCGGTCCCAGGCGAAGACGCCGGGCCGCGACCACAGTCCGGTCTGCGGCACGATCCGCGCCGCTCCGTCCGCGATCGCCGCCTCCAGCCCGGTCAGGGGTCCGTCCACCGTCGCGCGGCAGCGCCGGTGATGCGCCCTGGGCTCGTCGTGGACGGTCAGGCCGAGGCCCTGCAGCTCCTTCCGCAGCCGCGATCCGCCCTTGTCCTTGGGCGCCATGGCGTCGATCCGCCCGCCGGGCTTCAGGGCACGCAGCGCCATAGCCAGCGTCGCCCGCCGCTCCAGCACGCCGGGCGGGGCATAGATCACCGCCGCCTCCGCCGAGCCGGGGGTCACCTCCTCCAGCGCCACCGATCCGGGGATCAGGGGCGAGGTCTGCAGGGCCTCCGCAGGCGGGTCGAACGCCGCCGGGGGGCGGCCGTAAAGCAGCACGGTCATTCCCGGCTCATCCACGGGATCGGCGCTGAAATCAAATGTCGCGCATGACATGCGGCCCGGGCTGGGGCACTCACGGCCCGTGCCCGACGATTCCGCCGTCCGTCCGACCGTCGACCTGACCGAGGCCCGCGCCCTGCTGGAGCGGGTGTGGGGCCATGCCGACTTCCGCGGTCTGCAGGCCCGGGTCGTGGCCGAGGTCCTG
>CAMCIP010000139.1 GCA_945874855.1 Brevundimonas vancanneytii | reverse complement strand
GCGCCCTCGTCCCCGACTTCGTGGGCTGGGAGGCGCCGGACCGCTTTCTGGTCGGCTATGGCCTGGATCACGCCGGCAAATGGCGCGGCCTGCCCGACGTCTGCGCCCTCGACTAGAGCCAGTCCGCCACGGGCTCGCGCGCCAGCATTTCGCCATAGGACGGCCGCCGCCGCACCACGGCCCAGCGGGCGCCGTCGACCAGCACCTCGGGGACGAGCGGGCGCGAATTGTATTCCGACGCCATGGTCGCGCCATAGGCGCCGGCCCCGGTGAAGGCGACCAGGTCCCCGGCCTGCAAAGGCCCCAGCGGCCGGTCGCGGGCGAAGGTGTCGCCGGTCTCGCACACCGGCCCCACCACGTCGTATGCGACCGCCTCGCCGTCGCGGGGCGTCACCGGGATCAGGTCGTGGAAGGCGTCATAGAGGGCGGGGCGCAGCAGGTCGTTCATCGCCGCGTCCAGCACCAGGAGCCGCCGCCCGTCGCCGCGTTCGGTCACCTGGATGACCCGCGACAGCAGAATCCCGGCATTGGCGGCCAGCAGCCGGCCGGGCTCCAGCACGATCTCGACCTCCAGCCCGCCCAGGACCTCGGCGACCATGGCGGCATAGGCCTCCAGCGGGGCCGAGGCGTCGCCGCCCGCATAGGCGACGCCCAGACCGCCGCCCAGATCCAGCCGTGACACTGCATGCCCTTCGGCGCGCAGGGTCCGCGTCATTTCGGCCAGCCGGGCGAAGGCGGCGCGCAGGGGGGCCAGATCGGTGATCTGGCTGCCGATGTGACAGGCCAGGCCGACTGGCCGGACGCGGGCGTCTCCGGCCCAACGGCGATACAGGTCCAGCGCCTCGGCCATCGGCACGCCGAACTTGTCGCCCTCGCCGCCCGTGGTGATCTTGGCATGGCCGCCGGCGCCGATCTTCGGGTTGACCCGCACGGCGACGTCGGGGACGCGTCCGGCCCGGGCGGCGGCGGCCGCCAGCCGTTCCATCTCCACCGTGCTCTCGACGTTGATCTGGCGCAGGCCCAGGCCGACGGCCAGGTCCAGTTCCGCGTCCGTCTTGCCGACGCCGGAAAAGACGATGCGGTCCGCCGGCACGCCCGCGGCCAGGGCCCGCCGGATCTCTCCTTCCGACACCGTGTCGGCCCCCAGGCCGCAGCCCGCCAGAACCTTCAGCACCGACACATTCGACGCCGCCTTGACCGCAAAGGCGATCAGCGGGCGGCCCAGTGCGGCCTCATGGGGTGCGAAGACGGCCTGCAGGGCGACCGCATGGCGACGCAGGGTGGCGGCGGCATAGACATAGACCGGCGTGCCGACGGCCGGGGCCAGGGCGGTCAGGTCGACATCCTCGGCGTGCAGACGGCCTCCGCGCGGGGCGAAGTGGTGCAAGGCCTACTGCCCGGAGAACGGATTGCCCGTGCCGCGATAGGGGTTGTTCGGCCCCCCATCGATCGGGATCTGGTTGGACGAACGGTTCTGCGTCGCCGGCTCGGGCAGCGGGTCGGCGCCGGCGTCACGCGGCGCGCGCTCGGTCTGGCGCGCCGGCGGGGCCTCCAGATCGGCCATCCGGCCGCAAGCCGACAGGGCCAGGCCGGCGGCCAGGATCAGGACGAGGGGGCGGGTCGGGATGCGGGTCATGCGAGGCGCGACTTCCACTCTTCAATGCGCGCGCGGACCGCTTCCGGCGCCGTGCCGCCGAAACCGGTGCGGCTGGCGCACGAAGCCTCAGGCGACAGCACCTTGTAAACGGCCTCGGTGATGCGCGGCTCGATCGCCTGCATTTCGTGCAGCGGCAGTTGCTCCAGGCCCACGCCCAGGGCCTCGGCCCGCTTCACCGCCGCGCCCGTCACATGGTGTGCGCGACGGAACGGCAGATCCAGCTCGCGCACCAGCCAGTCTGCCAGGTCCGTGGCCGTCGAAAAGCCCGCCCCCGCCGCCGCCGCCAACCGCGCCCGGTTCGGCTGCAGCGCCGCGACCATGGCCGTCATGGCCGAGACCGCCAGTCCCAGGGCGTCAAAGGCCTCGAACACCGGCGGCTTGTCCTCCTGCATGTCCTTGGAATAGGCCAGCGGCAGGCCCTTCATCACCGTCAGCAGGGCCACCAGCGCCCCGGTGATCCGCCCGGTCTTGGCCCGCACCAGTTCCGCCGCGTCCGGATTGCGCTTCTGCGGCATGATGGAACTGCCGGTGGTCAGGGCGTCGGGCAGGGAGACGAAGCCGAACTGGGGCGTCATCCAGATCACCATCTCCTCGCCCAGCCGCGACAGGTGCCCGGCCGCGATGGCCGCCGCCGACAGGGCCTCCAGCGCGAAGTCGCGGTCCGAGACGGCGTCCAGCGAATTGGCCATCGGCCGGTCGAAGCCCAGCGCTGCCGCCGTCATGTGCCGGTCGATCGGAAAGGGCGACCCCGCCAGGGCCGCGGCCCCCAGCGGGCACTCGTTCATCCGGGCGCGGGCGTCGCGGAACCGGCCGGCGTCGCGGCCGAACATCTCGACATAGGCCATCAGATGGTGGCCCAGGGTGACCGGCTGGGCGGGCTGCAGATGGGTGAAGCCCGGCATCAGGGCATCGGCATGGGCGGCGGCCTGGACCAGCAGGGCCCGCTGCAGCGCCTCCAGCCCGGCCGCCGCGGCGTCGCAGGCGTCGCGCACCCACAGGCGGAAATCGGTCGCGACCTGGTCGTTGCGGCTGCGCGCGGTGTGCAGCCGCCCGGCCGGCTCGCCGATCAGCTCGGCCAGCCGCGCCTCCACATTCATGTGGATGTCCTCATACTGGTCGCGGAAGGGAAAGGTCCCCGCCGCGATCTCGCCACGGATGGTCTGAAGCCCGCCCAGGATGGCCTCGGCATCCTCCCGGCGCAGGATGCCCCGCGCCGCCAGCATGGTGCAGTGGGCCTCCGATCCGGCCAGGTCCTGGGCCCACAGACGGCGGTCCACGCCGATCGAGACGTTGATCGCCTGCATGACCTCGGCGGGCTTCTGGGAGAAGCGTCCGCCCCACATGTCTTGACCTTCCGCCTTCGGAGGGGCTTTTTGTGCGGCATCTGCGGGCGGGGCGTCGGTCATGAAGCTGTCCAGGGCGGCGATTGCGGCGATCGCGGGCGTGCTGATCCTCGGCACGGCCGGGGGCGCGCTGCTGTATGCCAAACCCGACGCCCTGTTCAAAGCGGCGGGCCCGGACGAGGCGGAAAAGAGCGAGCTGGCGCGGTTCGCCGTCGGCCGCATGAAGCGTCTGCATACCCCCGCCGAGACCCCGGTCGCGCCCGACTATGTCTTCAAGACGCGCGAGGGCGCCGACGCCCGCTTCGCCGACTTCCGGGGCAAGGTGGTGGTGGTCAATCTCTGGGCCATGTGGTGCGCGCCCTGCGTCACCGAAATGCCGACCCTTCAGGCCCTGGCCAAGGCCTATGAGGGCAGGGAGCTGCTGGTCCTGCCCATCAATGTCGATGTGCCGGAACGCGCCGCCGACGCGCTCAGCTTCATGGATGTGCACGAGCCGCTGCCCTTCTATGCGGACTCGGCGTTCAAACTGCCCTTCGTCCTGCCGGGCGAGAGCCAGATGCCGCAGACGGTCGTCCTCGACCGTCAGGGCCGCATCCGCGCCTGGTATGTGGGCGAGGCCGACTGGGCGGGACCCGAGGCCCGCGCCCTGATCGACGCCCTGCTGGCCGAGAGGGCCTGAGCCGGGCCCGCAGGGGTTGCAGGTCGCGGCTCATGTGACATTCTGCCGTCCTGGTGACGGAGTCCGGCGACGGACAGGGAGCGACCCATGCGACGCAGTCTGGCGATCATGATCTTCACGGCGACGACCCTGGCGGCCGGCGCGGCCCTGGCCCAGACGCCCGGCGGCGGCGGCGGCGGCGGCGGCGGCGTGCCGCCTGGCTCCTACCAGCAGCAGACCGGCGGCGCCGTCGGACGGCTGACCGAGGGGGAGCAGTCCTGGCGCTTCGAGTCCGAGGAGCAGCGCCGCGCGCGTCTGCCGTCGCCCGAAGAGCTTGAGGCGGAGTATGGCGCCGAGCGCATGGATCTCGCGCGCCGTGTCTCGGCCCTGATCGAACAGGGCAAGTGCCGCGAGGCGCGCGACCTGGCCAGCGAGGCCGGCGAGCGCAGCATGGTCATCCGCATCCGCCAGACCTGCCGACAGCGCGGATGATTCGCACCGGCCCCGGTCACGGCATTGGTGGCTGGGGGCGGGCTCGAACCGCCGACCTGTGGGTTATGAATCCACCGCTCTAACCAGCTGAGCTACCCAGCCCCGGCGCGCGCCCGAAACCCGGGCCGCGCGAAGGATCGAGGCCTATATCGCCGCTCGCCCCCCGGTTCAAGCGCGATGCGCGCCTCTCCGGCCGCGTCGGCAGCGACCAAGGGCCCTCTTGCGAACCGAACGCTCGGCCACGAGTTTGCCCTGCATCGCCCCGTCGCCAGGAGCCCGCTTCATGATTCGTCTCGCCGCCGCCTCGATCGCCGCCCTCCTGGCCTCCTGCGGCCAGGGCGCCGCCCAGGATCCCGCCCCCGCCGCGGCCGGAGCCCCCGTCGAGACCCGGGCGGCCAACGCGCCCGACCAGCGACCGGCCTTCCCCGGCCAGACCCGCGCGCCGGGCGTGCGGACCGGGGCGGGCCTGACCCATGCCGTGGTCGCCTCCGGCCTCGTCGAGCCCTGGGGCCTGGCCCTGCTGCCCGACGGCCGCTGGCTGGTCACCGAGCGGCCCGGCCGGCTGCGGATCATCACCGCCGGGGGCCAGGTCGGCGAGCCGATCCAGGGCCTGCCCGCAGTGGACGCGCGCGGCCAGGGCGGCCTGCTGGACGTGATCCTGTCGCCCGGCTTCGCCCGCGACCGGACGATCTTCTGGAGTTATGCCGAGCCCCGCGAGGGCGGCAATGGCACGACTGTGGCGCGCGGCCGCCTGTCGGAAGACGGCGCCCGGGTCGAGAATGTGCAGGTCATCCTGCGGGCCGTGCCGGCCTATGACGGCGACAAACACTATGGCTCGGCCCTTGCCTTTGGGCCGGACGGCCATCTGTTCGTCACCGTGGGCGAGCGATCGGACGCGCCCGTCCGCGGCCAGGCCCAGGATCTGGGCTCCCACTATGGCAAGACGCTGCGGATCGGCCCGGACGGCACGGTGCCGGGCGACAATCCCTTCGTCGGCCGCGCCGGGGCCCTGCCGGAGATCTGGTCCTGGGGGCACCGGAACCCCCAGGGCGTCGCCATCGCCGCCGACGGCACGGTCTGGACCGTGGAGCACGGTCCGCGCGGCGGCGACGAGCTCAACCGGATCCGGCCCGGCCTCAACTACGGCTGGCCGGAGGTGACCTATGGCATCGAATATCGCGGCACCCCGGTGGGCGAGGGCCTCACGGCCCGCGAGGGCGTGGAGCAGCCCGTCTACTACTGGGACCCGTCGGGCGCGCCCGGCAATCTGACCGTCTATGACGGAGCCATGTTCCCGGACTGGCGCGGCAACCTGCTGGTCGCGGTCATGCGCGACAAGCACATCGCCCGCCTTGTGATCGCGGACGGCCGGGTCGTCGGCGAGGAACGCCTGCTGACCGATCTGGGCGAGCGTATCCGCGACGTCGCCGTCGGCCCCGACGGCGCCGTCTGGGTCATCACCGACGAGCCGAACGGCAAGCTGGTGCGGCTCTCGACCGGCGGCTGACCCGGGCCGGACGGACCCGGTTCCGACGCCCGCAGGCGCGGCCCCGCGAAGTCGTTACTTGACGTTGACGTAAACGTAGGGTCTTTGGCGACCACGTTTCGATTCAGCACCTGCGCCCGCCCTCAAGCAGCGAGGTCCGCCATTCCCGCGAAAGCGGGAACGCGCGCCGAGCGGCAGGGCCCAATAAAGAGGATGCTCCCATGACCGACGCCTATATCTACGATGCGGTGCGCACCCCGCGCGGCAAGGGCAAGAAGGACGGCAGCCTGCACGAGATCACGGCCCTGAGCCTGGCCTCCCAGGTGCTGGAAGCCCTGCGCGACCGCAACGGACTGGACACGTCCCGCGTCGACGACGTCATCCTGGGCTGCGTCTCGCCGGTGGGCGAGCAGGGCGCCGACATCGCCCGCACCGCCGTGCTCAACGCCGGCTGGGCCCAGTCGGTGGCCGGCGTCCAGATCAACCGCTTCTGCGCCTCCGGCCTCGAGGCCGTGAACATGGCGGCGGCCAAGGTGAAGTCC
>CAMCIP010000138.1 GCA_945874855.1 Brevundimonas vancanneytii | reverse complement strand
TGCCGGGCGTCATCCTGGTCCGCCAGGAGCCGGCGGACATCGTCTGACCATGGCCGACGATTTCGACATCAACCGGATCGACGAGGTCATCCATGGGCGCGTCCGCCTGGGGATCATGGCCTATCTCTCCAGCGCCGGAAGCGCCGAGTTCGGCGAGCTGAAGGGGCGGTTGCAGACCACGGACGGCAATCTGTCGGTGCATCTGCGCAAGCTGGAGGAGGCGGGCTTCGTCGAGGTCCTCAAGAGCTTCGTGGGCCGCAAGCCCCTGACGCAGGCCCGGTTGACCGAGGCGGGACGCGCGGCCTTCACTGCCTATCTGGACGCCATGGCGTCGCTGCAGACCGCCGCGACGAAAACGGCCTCCTGACCGTCGCCGGACTCGGCTAGAAGGGTCACCATGACCCGGATCCTGGCCTTCGACGCGATCGACAATTTCCGCGACTACGGCGACTACGCCACGGCCGCGGGGCGGCATGTGCGCCCCGGCCGGCTGTTCCGCTCGGCCCATCATGCGCGGGCCGAGGCGGCCGATCTGGCGCGGCTGGCCGCGCTCGGCATCGGCACGGTGGTCGATCTGCGGCGCCCGGGCGAGCGGCGTCATCAACCCTCGCGGCGTCACGACGGCTTCGGCGCCGCCGTGATCGAGAGCGACCACGACGACGGCGGCGAGGCCCCGCACATCACCTTTCTGAAGTCCGCCGAACTGACCGAGGAGTCCGGCCGCGCCTTCATGCAGGAGGCCTATCGCCGCCTGCCGTTCGAGCCGCCGCACCTGGACCTCTTCCGCCGCTATTTCCGCGTCCTGGCCGAAGGCGACGGGGCCGTGCTGATCCATTGTGCGGCGGGCAAGGACCGGACCGGCCTGCTGGCGGCCCTGACCCACCATCTGCTCGGCGTGTCGCGCGACGACATGATCGCGGACTATCTGCTGACCAATGCGGCCGTGGACCTGGAGAAGCGGGCCCCCGACATCGCGCGCCAGCTGGAAGCCATGACCGGCAAGCGGGCGTCGCACGGCGCGGTCGTCGCCTTCCTCGGCGTCGAACCGGACTTTCTGGAGACGGCCTTTGCCGCCATCGAGGCCCGGCATGGCTCCCTGGACGGCTATCTGGAGGCGGCGCTCGGGGTGGACGCGGGCCTGCGTGACCGCATCGCGGAGCGGCTGACCGCGTGAACCCGCCCCTGTCGCAGCGGCGGACCCGCGATCTCGGCCCGGTCGATCCGGCCGCGATCGCCGAGGGCCTGAAGGACCGGCCAGGCGCGCTGGTCCTGACGTCGGGCGAGGCGGAGGGGCGGACCCTGCTGGCCTGCGACCCGGACCGGGTCTTCGTCGGCCCGATGGCGGACGATCGGCCGTTCGCCGTCCTCGCCGATCCGGCCTGGGGACCCGGAACGGTCGGACTGGCCGCCTATGACGCGGGGGCCCGTCCGGCGGTGGGGGCCCGGGGCGACTGGCCGGATCTGATGCTGGCGCGCTATCCCGCCATGTTGCAGGTCGACGTCGCCACGGGCCACGCCGTGGCCGTGGGTCGGGGCGGGGACGCCGCCGCGGCCGAGGCGGCGGTGCAGACCGCGGCATCCTGGCTCAAGGCGGCGCGTCCACCGGTCCGGCCCGGCCCGCCGGCTGACGACTTCGTGGCCGAGGCGTCCGGGGCGACCTATCGCGACGCGGTCGCCGATGTGGTGGCGCGAATCGGCGCGGGCGAGCTGTTCCAGGCCAATCTGGCGCGCGCCTGGCGCGGAACGCTGCGGCCCGGGGCCACGCCGTTCGACGTCTTCGCGCGGCTGGCGGGCCGGGCCTCCGCCTATGGCGCCGTCTGGCGGCTGGGGGACCGGGCGGTGGTGTCGAACTCGCCCGAACTGTTCCTGACCCTGGATCGGTGGACCGGCCGGGTCGAGACGCGCCCGATCAAGGGCACGCGGCCGCGCCGCGCCGATCCGGCCGAGGATGCGGCCGAGGCCGAGGCCCTGCTGGCCAGCGCCAAGGACCGGGCCGAGAATCTGATGATCGTCGACCTGATGCGCAACGACCTGGCGCGCGCCTGCCGGCCCGGGTCGGTGCGGGCAGAGCGACTGTTCGACCTGGAGCGGCATCCGACGGTGCACCATCTCGTCTCGACCGTGACCGGGCAGCTTGCTCCCGGGGCGGACGCGGCAGCGCTGATGGCGGCGGCCTTTCCCCCCGGCTCCATCACCGGGGCCCCCAAACATCAGGCCATGAAGGTCATCGCCGATCATGAGGCCCCGCGCGGCCCCTGGTGCGGATCGCTGTTCCTCGTGGAGGAGGCGCGGTTCACCGCCTCGGTGCTGATCCGGACGGCCGCCTTCGACAAGGACGCGAGCCCCTGGCGCTGGCGCGCCCTGGCCGGGGCCGGGATCACCGCCGACAGCGATCCTCAGGCGGAGCTGGAGGAGACCGGGGCCAAGATCTCGGCCCTGAAGGCGGCCCTGTCGGGTCCCTAGTCGGAGTAGGCGATCCGGTCGACCAGACGCGGTCGCAGGAAGGAGCTGTGCGAAAAACGCGTCACGCCCGGCATCAGATAGTCGACCGGCGAGTCATAGTCATAGGCCGACTCGGCATAGATGACGCTCTGGCCACGCTCGACCAGTCCGTCCGGCAGGACCACCGTCGAGCCGACGGCCCGCGCTGTAAGGCCGCCGGCGTGGCTCCAGTCGACGCGGTTCACATCGTCATTGCCCCGCGTCACGCTCGACACCCGCATCACCAGCGTGCTGGACGGGAACGGCTTCATGATCAGATCGCCGATCTCGAAGGTATCGTCGATCTCGTCGCCCGTGATGACGTCCCGCTGGGCGATCAGGTCACCGACCATGGCCGCCGCCTGGCCGGCCCGCTTCTGCGCCATGAAGCCCTGGCAGACCTCGGCCAGGCCGAAATACAGTGAAATGAGCACCGGGGCCAAAAGGGCGAACTCTACGGCTGACACGCCGCGCCGGTCGCCCCGCAGGCGCTGGAAGAGGCCGCGAGGGCGCGCGCTCAGTCCCATGGCTCGTTCCGGAAGGCCGTGGTGGCCATCAGCCAGGCTTCGCTGCCGCTGCGCGCCAGTCCCTGGGCCAGGAAGGGCGTGAACAGGGTGTGCGGGTACCAGGCCCGCACCAGCATCAGGCTGCCGGGGTCGCCGTTGTCATAGGCCAGCGACTCATTGGAAAATTCGCCCCCTTCCAGCGGGTCCGGCAGGGTGGGCGCGGTGAACTGGGGGATTTCGCGCACATCCACCTTGACCTTCGTCACACAGCCGGTGGCGAAGATGGTCATGCGCTCACAGACGCGCTCCGTGAAGTTGGCCTCGGTCATGCTGGCGGCGTCGGCCTGGCCGGTCCGGACCAGACGGCCCGTCTCGATCACGGCGTTTTCCAGCGCCGAGTCCAGCACGAAGACGAAGGCGATCTCGGCGATGGCGAACAGCATGAAGATGAACGGCAGGCCGATCATGGCGAACTCCACCGCCGCGGAGCCCTCGCGGGCGCGCTTCGGGCGACGGAACATGCGGGTCAGGGCACCGGGCACCCCTCGACCTCAGGGGCTGACGGGCGCGGGCGCCGAGGCGCCGGCCGCCGCGCCGCGGACAGTCGGGGCGCAGGAGGCCGCGCAGGCCATCTCCGTGACCTGGGCGCCGCGCCAGACGCGCACGCGGCCGGCGTCGCCGGAGGCCACCACAACCTGGCTCTGGAACAGGGTGCGGCCCAGGCCGTCGACGACGATGACCTCGGTCACGCCATAGCCCTTGCCGGTAATGAACAGGGTCTGGGGGTCGACCACGGTCACGTCGGCAATGGCCGGATTGCCCACGATCACCGATCCGGCCGAACCGCGCAGGGCGATCCGGGCCGACTGGTCGATCTCCACGGTCAGCGGCTGGGACTGAGCCAGCGCCGCGCCCGGGAGGACGACCGCCAGCAGCAGGGCCGCGGCGGCGAGGGCGCGGCGGGTCGGCGAGAGGGCCAGGGCCATGGAACAACTCCGTCAGGATTCTTCTGCGCCCGCGCGCAGGGCATGACGCGACACTGCCCTTCAATCCTCAAGAAAGTCTGAAATCGGCGTCATCATGGTTTCGCGTGGATTAACTCAAATAAATGCCTCGATAACCACGATTATATCACCCCTCCTCTTGGCATTTACTTCGATTTAAGCGGCGGCGCTCAGATTGCAGCCATGGGGAACGGGCGCAGCAAGCGGCGGCCCCAAAGTTGGTGGAAGTCGATCTCGCGTTCTCAAACCCCCTGGAGGATATCCCTATGACCAAGTTCGTTTCGCGTTTCATGGCCGATGAGTCCGGTGCCACGGCCATCGAATATGGCCTGATCGCCGCCCTGATCGCCGTCGTCATCATCACGGCCGTGACCGCCCTGGGCACGACCATCAAGACCAAGTTCAACGATGTCGTCACCGGCATGGGCGGAACCGCCGGCGCCTAAGCCGACGACCGCAGTCCTGAAACCGGGAAAGCCGGGGCCCCTGGGTCCCGGCTTTTTCTGTTTCAGCCCACGTCTTTCGCGAGGTGTGGGCGCGGCCAGCGAAATAAATCAGGGTGAACAAGCAAGTAACCGTCTCCGCCCACTCAGCCTTAACATCCGTGCGGCATGGTCAATATGCGTTCTGGGGGTCAGCGGGCGACCGTCCCTCCACTCAAGTCGCTCGCTGAACAAAACAAAAGGAAGATCACATGACCAAGTTCGTTTCGCGTTTCATGGCCGATGAGTCCGGCGCCACGGCCATTGAATATGGCCTGATCGCCGCCCTGATCGCCGTCGTCATCATCACGGCCGTGACCGCCCTGGGCACGACCATCAAGACCAAGTTCAACGATGTCGTCACCGGCATGGGCGGAACCGCCGGCGCCTAATCGCCGACGACCGCAGTCCTGAAACCGGGAAGGCCCGGGGCGGAAACGCCCCGGGCCTTTCTCGTGTGCGCGGCTCACCCGGCCCGGATGACCCAGAGCCCGGTCAGGACGAAGCCTGCGGCGGCGGCCAGACGGATCGTCTTCATCGGCAGACGGCGCGCCAGCGCCACGCCCAGCAGCACGGCCGGGCCGTTGACCAGCATCATGCCCAGGGTCGACCCGGCCAGGACCGGCAGCAGGGCGTCGAACCGGGCCGCCAGCAGGGCCGTGGCGATCTGGGTCTTGTCGCCCATCTCCAGCACGAAGACCGCCGCCGCCGTGGTCATGAAGATGCCGGTGAAGGTCTTTTCCTCGGCGTCGGTACGCTCATCCAGCTGCTCGGGGATCAGGGCCCAGAGGCCGAAGCCGACGAAGGCCAGGCCCGCCCCCCAGCGCAGGTGGTCCGGGTCCATATAGCGCGCCAGAACGGCCCCTGCGGTGGCGGCGAAGGCGTGGTTCAGCACCGTGGCCGCCAGTATGCCCAGCAGGATCGGTGCGGGGCGACGCCAGGCCGCCGCCAGGGCCACGGCCAGCAGCATGGTCTTGTCGCCGACTTCCGCGAGGGCGACCAGTCCGGTTGAAATCAGCAGGGCGTCCAAGGGCGCGTCATCTCTCGCGGGGGCCGCAGCGGGCGGACCATCGGCGTTCGCAGCCGGGCCCCCGCGAAGGATTCGCCCTGCGACGCCAGCGGTCTCTCCCGGACGTCCGGTCCGCGCGTCCCCGAGGGGGCACCCGACCGTCGATCCTCCCGCACCATTCCCTCCGGACAGGGGAAAGTCTGTTGACGCGGATCCCGCTGTGAGGCTGCGGGGGGTTACTCCCCGGTGACGAGCGCGGCTTAGAGGGGCCGGGGACGCAAGGCAAGCACCCACCGGCCTTCCGGCTCACACCCCCTCGGCATCACAGCTTCGTGATGTGACCCGTCGTGCCGCCGTCACGGGCCGTCCACAGGCTCATCCCCCGTCATCTGGCTGATTCGTCGACAAAGTGATCGTCAACCCCGTTGACGGCTCGTTAGGCATCTGACCCCATATGTGGGCTGAGGGGCGGCCTGACACACTAGATGCTGTGTCCAACCGGCCTCCCTTCGGCATCTGGGGCATTGTTGGGACGATCTGTGACATGGCTGGCGTCGAGGCATTGAAGTCGTTGGATTTGCAGGACCGGGTTCCCGAGGGGACGCCCGATCGCCCGCAGTTGAAGGTGGTCCCGTCCATCGTGCTGGACCGCGGGCGCGACGCCCTGCTGACCGAGTTCGGCAAGAAGACGCTGGAGGACCGCTATCTGCTGAAGGGCGAGTCCTACCAGGACATGTTCGCCCGGGTGGCCACCGCCTT
>CAMCIP010000137.1 GCA_945874855.1 Brevundimonas vancanneytii | reverse complement strand
GTGAAGAACATCATCGGCCAGGTGGAGGAGGGCGTCGAACGTCCCAAGCCCACGATCCGCTTCGACATCGGCGAGACGGTCAAGGTCATCGACGGTCCCTTCGCCAGCTTCGACGGCCAGGTGGAGAGCGTCGACGAGGACGCCGCCCGCCTGCGCGTGGCCGTGTCCATCTTCGGCCGGCCCACGCCGGTGGATCTGGAATACAGCCAGGTCGAGAAGAGCGCGGCCTGATCTTCCGCCGGGCATTTGCCCTTCGGTCCTTCGTCCGCTATACGCCCGCCTCCCTCGCGCCTTCGGGCCGGGGGTAAATCCGTGGGAGGCCGCCATGCCGCACCACGGCTCATCCGTCGCGATTGAGTTCGCGGCTTCATAGGAGAGACCAATGGCCAAGAAGATTCTCGGCTACATCAAGCTGCAGGTGCCCGCGGGCTCCGCCACGCCTTCGCCGCCCATCGGCCCGGCCCTGGGCCAGCGCGGCGTGAACATCATGGGCTTCGTCAAGGAGTTCAACGCCCGGACCGAGACGATCGCCAAGGGCACGCCCCTGCCGACCGTGATCACCGTCTACCAGGACAAGAGCTTCACCTTCTTCACCAAGACGCCGCCGGCGACCTGGTTCCTGAAGGAGGCCGCCAAGATCAAGTCCGGCGCCGCCAAGACCGGCCGCGAGACCGCCGGCAAGGTGACCCGCAGCCAGGTGCGCGAGATCGCCGAAAAGAAGATGAAGGACCTCAACGCCAACGATCTGGACGCTGCGTCCAGGATCATCGAAGGCTCGGCCCGCGCGATGGGCCTGCAAGTGGTGGAGGGTTAAGAACATGGCCACGCAAACCAAGGCTCAAAAAGCCCGCACCGGCGTCACCCTGTCGCCCCTGCCGTTCTCCGACGCCATCAAGCTGGTCAAGGACAACGCCCGCGCCAAGTTCGACGAGTCGATCGAGATCGCCGTCAATCTGGGTGTCGATCCGCGTCACGCCGACCAGCAGGTCCGCGGTGTCGTCAACCTGCCGTCCGGCACCGGCCGCGACGTGCGCGTCGCCGTCTTCGCCAAGGACGCCAAGGCCGATGAGGCCCTCGCTGCGGGGGCCGACGTCGTCGGCGCCGAGGATCTGTTCGAGAAGATCAACGGCGGCTTCATGGAGTTCGACCGCGTCATCGCCACGCCCGACCTGATGGGTCTGGTGGGTCGCCTCGGCAAGGTGCTGGGCCCCCGCGGCCTGATGCCGAACCCCAAGGTCGGCACCGTCACGCCCAACGTCGCCCAGGCCGTCAAGGACGCCAAGGGCGGTGCGGTCGAGTTCCGCGTCGAGAAGGCGGGCATCGTTCACGCCGGTATCGGCAAGGCCAGCTTCGACCAGGCCGCGCTGGAAGCCAACGTCAAGGCGATCGTCGAGGCGCTGGTCCGCGCCAAGCCGTCCGGCGCCAAGGGCACCTATGTGAAGAAGATCAGCCTGTCCTCGACCATGGGCCCCGGCTTCGTCGTCGACCCGGCCTCGCTGGGCGCCTGATCCTGCCGGCGCCTTCAGACTGAAGAACGGCGGCTCCGGCAGGGGCCGCCGTTTTTCTTTGCGGCGTGTCCCGCAAGTCCTTGTCGGGTGTACGGTTCGCGGCAAGGTTGGATCCTGAAAGGTGTTCCCATGCGCAGGCTCCAGGCTTTCCTTCTTGCCGCACTCGTCTCTTTCGGCGCGACGGGTGCCTGGGCGCAGGACGACGATCGCGTCCGCCGTCTTGAGCTGGCGACGCGCTATGTCGAGCTCTCCATGGGCGAGGAATTGCCCAGGATGATTGATCAGCTCATCGAGGAGGAGCTGGCCGCGGCCCCCGACATGCCCCAGGACGAGCGCGACTGGATGCGTCGCAACATGCCGACCCTGACGCTGACCATGGTTGAGGACATCGGCCGTCAGCTGGGCCCGATCTATGCCGACGCCTTCACCACGAACGAGCTTGAAGCCCTGATCGGCTTCTACGGAACACCGATGGGCCGTTCCATCGCCACCAAACAGTTCGCGATCAGCGCCAACAGCCAGGAGGTGGTCGCGGGGGCCCTGCTCCGTTTTCTCGAGAATCTTGAGACCAAGTTCTGCGCCGAATTCGACTGCGGGGACGTTCCGACCGTCGCCGCCCCGGGCAAGTGACGCCCCGCCCTTGAGTTTCCACGCGCCCCTGTGTATGGAGCGCGCCTTGCCGTGACGGGTCCGCCCGACACGGTCCTGTCCGAGAACTTCGGGGCGTGGGGGCCACCCACGCCATAAATGTCGGGGAGCCCCCCGGCGCCGTGGGGAGATGGGTCGCAGACGATCCTCCGACGCCTCGCGCGTGGAGGGCCTGAGCTTCCTTCGGACATCGCTACCGGCCCGGACGCTTCGCAGCGATGCGGCGCGCCTTGGCCAATCCGTCGTCGGGAATGACCCCGGCGGCGAATCCAAGACTGGAGACCGCAATGGACCGCGCACAAAAGGCCGAGTCGATCGAGACGCTGAAGGGCGTCTTCGCCGACGCCGGCGCCGTGGTCGTGACCCACAACCTGGGTCTGACCGTTGCGGAAATGGAAGACCTGCGTGCCCGCCTCCGCAAGGAAGGCGGCGCATTCAAGGTGATCAAGAACCGCCTGGCGCTCAAGGCGCTCGAAGCCGCCGAGGGCAGCGACTACCACGGCCTGTTCAAGGGTCCCGTGGGCATCGCCTATGCCAATGACGCGGTGACGGCCGCCAAGGTGACCGCCGAATTCGCCAAGGGCAACGACCGCTTCGTCGTCCAGGGCGGCTTCATGGGCGAGAAGGTGCTGGACGCCAAGGGCATCGAAACCCTGTCCAAGCTGCCCTCGCTGGACCAGATCCGGGCCTCGCTGCTCGGCCTGCTCAACGCCCCCGCGACCAAGGTCGCCGGCGTCGTCCAGGCGCCCGCGGCCCAACTGGCCCGCGTGTTCAACGCCTACGCCACCAAGGACGCGGCGTAAGCCGGACTTCCATCTCCGCTTCTCCCGAACCCCAATCCCTCCGAAGGAACTGACCCATGGCCGATCTCGCCAAAATCGTTGAAGACCTGTCCGCCCTGACCGTGCTGGAAGCCGCCGAGCTGTCCAAGCTGCTGGAAGAAAAGTGGGGCGTCTCCGCCGCCGCTCCGGTGGCCATGGCCATGCCCGCCGGTGGCGGCGCCGCTGCCCCGGCCGAAGCTGCTGAAGAGCAGACCGAGTTCACCGTCGTCCTGCTGGACGGCGGCGACAAGAAGATCAACGCCATCAAGGAAGTCCGCGGCGTCCGTCCGGACCTCGGCCTGAAGGAAGCCAAGGACCTGGTCGAAGGCGCTCCGCAGAACGTCGTCGAGAACGTCTCCAAGCAGCAGGCCGAAGAAGTCGCCAAGAAGCTGACGGAAGCCGGCGCCAAGGTGCAGATCAAGTAAGGCGTCGGACTTGCCCTCCCCTTCAGGGGCGGGAAGAGCATCGGACGGGCCGGGGAGCGATCCCCGGCCCGTTTTGCGTTTGCGGTGGACGCCTCTCCGTCGGCTGCTCTAGCCTTCGTCTCGGGGAGGACCACATCATGATCCGCGCCGTGTCGATCTGCCTGCTTCTGATCGCCGTCGCCGCCTGCGACGACGGCGTCGTCGTGCCCGACCCCGAGACGGTCGCGCCGCCCAAACGTGCGCCCCTGCCGACCCCGCCCATGACCTCGGCCAAGGCCATCCAGGTGCTCGACGGCCTGCCGCTTCAGTGCAAGTCGATGGCAGTCATCCTGTTCGACATGAGCCGCTGCCTGGACAAGACCCCCGCCGGCCGGCCCGACGACGAAAAGCTGCTGGCTGACCTGATGGCCCTGCGCGCCGAGAGCGAAGCCCTGGACCCGGACCAGGTCGAGACCACCTGCTCCACCCGCTACGCCGAGCTGGAATCCACACCCAGGCCGCGGGCGTGCTGGTAGAGGCTCAGCGCGTGCGGGGGGCCAGGATCTCGCTCAGGCGGTCGCGCGTGCCGGGGATGCGTTCCAGACGGGGGTAGCGCAGGCCGCCGTGCCAGTCGAAGGCCACGGTCCGCTCGCGCGCGCCGTTGCGGATGACGACGGAGATCGGCTCCGAGCCGCCCTTCGCCGCGGTGATGGCGGCGGCCAGATTGGCGGCATTGCCGGGCCGGCCGTCGACGCTGACCAGCGACCAGCCCGTGCCGATGCCGGCCTCAAAGGCCGGGCTGCCCCAGACCACACTCACGATCCGCGCGCCCTGCAGGCTGAAGCCCAGCGAATACTGGAAGTCGCCGCCGCCCGAGCCGTTGACGTACTGCTCGACCTCGGTCGGCTGGTCGACATAGATCAACCGCCATCCGGCCCGCGCCAGCCCCTCCAGCGGCGCGACGGCTTCTGGGCCCACCGCGTCCAGCCGCGCACGCAGGAAGGCGGCCCAGTCGAACGGGGCCACGGCGTTCAGCGCCGCCACCACCTCGACGAAGGTGTAGGGCACGGCTTCCCACACCCCGTCCTGGATGCCGAAGAAGCCCCTGGCGAAGTCGTCCATCGAGCGTCGGTCGCCCGTCAGCTCGCGGATCTTGGTGTCGACGTCCAGCCAGATCAGCAGGGCCTCGCGGTAGTAGTCACCCGTGCCGCGCATCCATGACGACCAGGGGGTGACGGTGCGATAGCCCAGCAGGTTGTGGTTGGTGGTGTCCTGCAGGGCGCGCCACTCGCGGCCCGCCTGGTTCTCGTAGAAGGCCGCCAGGCCGGCGATGTTGGCGATGGACTCCTCGGGCGTGACCAGACCGGCCCGGGTGGCCAGCACTTCGCCCCAGTACTCCGTCTGGCCCTCATAGACCCAGACCAGGGTGTTCTGGACCGGCGTGTTCAGATTGGGCGTGATCTGGTCGGCCGGCCTGCGGAACTTGCCGTTCCAGCTGTGCGCATACTCGTGCGGCAGCAGGGTGCGGGCGCCGTGATAGGCGGTCCAGTTGGCGAAGAAATTGGCCGGCACGGAGTTCTCACTGGACCGGTGGTGCTCCAGCCCGATCCCGCCCAGCTGGTTCGAGAGGCTCAGCAGGAACTCATAGCGGTCGAAGGGGCGCGTGCCGAAGATCAGGTCCGCCTGCACCACCATGCGTTTGAAGCCCGCGATCTGGTCGTCGGTGATGGCGATGGACTCGGGCGTGTCGCCGACGATGTGCAGGTTCACGGGCGTGCGGCCACCGGGATCCAGGTCGACCAGCCGATAGTTGCGTCCCGCGAACATCGGACTGTCGGCCAGCATCTCCAGATCTATCGGCTCGAACACCGCAAGGCCGTTCTCGAACGACCGGGTGTCCAGGGCGACGCCATAGCGCCAGCCTTCCGGCAGCTTGACCGAGGTCTGCACCATGATGCCGGAATGGCGATAGCCGGCGGGATACAGGATCGCCTTCTCGAACTGCAGGTTCGACACGTCCGGCGTCATGACCACCCGCCAGGTGCTGTTCTCCGGCTGGGTCAGCCACTGGAAGGCCACCTCGATCTCGCGCACCCCCGCGGGCACGTCGATGTGGAAGGCATAGGGATCGATGGTGTCGCGCAGCCATTCGATGCGCGCGCCGCCGCCGGTCACCGTCAGGCCGGCGATGAGCTGGATCGGCCCGGTCGGGGCGTGGTTGCCGGGCAGGAATTTGGGATACAGCAGCGTCATCGGCCCGGCCGCCGGCACGGGAATGGTCTGGCGCACCCAGACGATCTTGCGATCCAGATCGGTGGCGTCGACCTCGTGCCGGATCACGCCGGGGAACCGGTCTGCCGTGGGCGCGGGGATGGCGGGGATGTCCCGCGGCAGGCTCTGCGGTCCGGCCTGGGCCTGGGCCAGGGCCGGGGCGGCGACGCCGCTGAGCAGCAGGGCGGCGAAACAGGCCGCGGCCGTGCGGGCTTGAAGGCGGGCGCGCGTCATCGGGTCACTCTCACGATGGGTCGAAGGGGTGGGCCGGCAACCTTCACCGACCCGTCGAGACGGTCAAGCGTGACCGCGGGATCAGTCGGGTCGCACGACCTGACACGTCACCCGTCGGGCCTCCAGCGCCTCGCAGGCGGCGCGGGCGGCGTCTTCGGTCATGCCGGTGAAGCGTGACCGCCACCAGCCCGAGGCGCTCATGACCCTGCGCTCGGTGCCGGCGAACTGGCTGCGGAAGCGGCGGTTGACCTCGTCCAGCCAGTCGCGGGCCACGGTCTCGTCGCGGAAGGCCCCGACCTGGACCGACCACCGGCCGGTGGTGCGCGCCGGCGCGGGGCGGGCAGGCGCGGCCGCGCGGGGCGGGGCCGGGCTGGCGGCCGGGCTGCGGTTCAGATCGGCG
>CAMCIP010000136.1 GCA_945874855.1 Brevundimonas vancanneytii | reverse complement strand
TGAGTGTCGCTTCGAATGCTCGCCCGACAAGCCAATACGGCTCACGAGAATGCGGACGGCTGGAATGAAGTCCGGGCCGAGATTGCCGAACGTGCTCGGGCCAATGGTGCGCGGGAACTCTTGGACTTCTTCGCCGACCGCCTGAAGGTCCTCCTCCGCGATCAGGGCCAGCGTCACGACCTCGTCGACGCCGTCTTCGCGCTCGGCGACGACGATCTCGTCCGCATCGTGCGGCGGGTGGAGGCGCTGGACGCCTTCCTGGCCACCGACGACGGGGCCAATCTGCTGGCGGGGTACAGGCGGGCGTCCAACATCCTCAAGGCCGAGGCGAAGAAGGGCCCGGTGCCGACCGGCGGGGTGCAGACCGGCCTGGCCGGCCAGCCGGAGGCCGAGGTGCGTCTGGCCCTGGCCGCCGAGGCCGCCCGCACCGCGGTGGACGCGGCGCTGGAGACCGAGGACTACGCCGCCGCCATGACGGCCCTGGCGGGCCTGCGCGGGCCGGTGGACGCCTTCTTCACCGACGTCATGGTCAATTCCGATGTCGCAGAAGAGCGCGATAACCGGCTGAAACTGCTGGGTCAGGTGCGCGACGTCATGGGCCGGGTCGCCGACTTCGGCCTGATCGCCGGCTAGGGCGGGCCGGTCGCCCTCAGGCGATGATGTCGGGCAGGAGGATGCGCTCGATCTTCACGATCTCGTCGCGCAGGACCAGTTTCTTGCGCTTCAGCCGGGCGATCATCAGCTGGTCGGGAATGGGCATCAGGCCCAGGGCGTCGATGGAGGCGTCCAGGTCGGCATGCTCCTGACGCAGGGCCTTGAGCCGTGCGTGCAGCACCAGTTCGGCTTCGTCGGGAACCTGTTCGTCGTTCATGGCCCAGTCCGTGGCGGCGGCTTATCTCACGACCCGAGGCGCTCGACCAGACGGGTCAGGCCGGGACGCGGAATCGCGCCGCCCCAGGCGCGGGCGACGCGCAGCAGGTCGGGCAGGGCGGGGAGGGGCTGCCCGGACGGCTCGGGGGCGAGGGCGGCGAGGCCGATCAGCAGCCGGCGCTCTGCCTCCAGCTCGGTCGCCTTGACCCGGGCCCGCAGGGCCTCGCGCGCCTCGGGGTCCATGTCGATCAGCGGGACCTTCAGGGCGCGGCGGATGGCGCGCAGGGGGGAGACGGCGGTCTGGTCCCAGACCCGGGCGACGTCGATGGCGGCCTCGATCGCCGCGTCGTCCAGCGCGCGCCCCGATCCGGCGGCCCAGACGGTCCAGAGCAGCAGGGGCACGATCTGGCCGTGGATGTCCTGCAGCTCCAGACAGGCCTCGGACACGCCTTCGCGGCCATAGGCGGCGACGGCCCAGGTCCACAGGTCGTCGGCTGCGCTCATGCGGGGGCCAGACCCTGCCAGCGGCGCACGGCCGACCAGTCCAGACCCAGGGCGTCCAGCGCCCGGCCCACCGACTGGTCCACCAGATCGGCCACGGTTTCGGGCCGGGCGTAGAAGGCGGGCACGGGCGGGGCGATGATGGCCCCCATCTCGGCCAGGGACACCAGGGTGCGCAGATGGCCCAGGTGCAGCGGCGTCTCGCGCACCATCAGGACCAGGGGGCGGCGCTCCTTCAGCGTCACGTCGGCGGCGCGGGTCAGCAGGCTGGAGGTCACGCCGGTGGCGATCTCGCTCATGGTGCGGACCGAACAGGGGGCGACCAGCATGCCCAGGGTCCGGAACGAGCCGGAGGCAATGGTGGCCCCGACGTCGGCCAGGCGGTGCACCACATCGGCGCGGCCGGTCAGGTCGTCGGCGGACAGGTCGGTCTCCTGCGACAGGGTCAGCAGGGCCGCGCGCGACACCACCAGATGGCTTTCCACCCCAAGTTCACGCAGGGCATCCAGGGCGCGGACCCCGTAGATGACGCCCGAGGCCCCGGAAATGCCCACCACGACGCGCGGCGGGTGGGAGGCGGCTGCGTTCGCTTCATCGACCATGTTCGCGTCCCGGCTCCGATCCGGCCTCGCGTCTGACGCGCGTCACCGGAATGTGATTCCACAGCGCGTCAATAGCGGCGCTCACTGACGATGTCCCTAGACCATGGAGGCGCAAGCCATGACCATTGAGGCTCGTATTCGCGAATTGGGAAACCGTCACCGCTCGCTGGAAACCGAAATCCGGCGCGAAATGGGCCACCCCTCCGCGGACTCGCTGCACTTGAAGGCGCTGAAACTGCGAAAGCTGCGACTTAAGGAACAGATTACGGCCCTGGCGGAGACCCGGCCGACCTGATCGCCGGGCCGCGCGCCCGCCTCGAATGAGAAACGGCTCCGGGCCTGCGCCCGGGGCCGTTTTTCGTGGTCAGGAGCCGTCGCGCGGGCCGAAGACGGATTCGGCGGTCGGCTGGGCACGACGGGGCTCGGCCGCATCCGGGACGAACTCGGGCTCGGCCGGGGCCTCGGCGGCGGCCTGCAGGGTCGGGCCGCCGGCCTTGGCGTCGTCGCGGGCCTTCTTGTCGGCCGCCTTCCGGATCAGGTCGTCCAGCACCAGCTGGCCGACCAGGCCCAGGGTCACCGGATCGACCGGCTTGATGTTGGGGCTGTTCCAGTGGGTGCGGTTGCGCACGCTCTCGATGGTCGACTTGGTGGTGCCGAGCAGTTTGGAGATCTGGGCGTCGGTCACCTCGGGGTGGTTCTTGACGAACCACAGGATGGCGTCGGGACGGTCCTGGCGGCGCGAGACGGGGGTGTATTTGGGCGCGGGCTTGCCGGGCTTCATCATCTCGGCGTGGCGGCTGACCACGGCCTTCATGCGATAGGCCTCGTCGGCCTGGGCGCGGTCCAGCTCCTCGCGGGTCAGCTGGCCGTTGACGAGGGGATCGGCGCCGCGGATGTCGCGGGCCACGTCGCCGTCGGCGATGCCGCGCACCTCCAGCGGGTGCAGACCGCAGAAGGCGGCGATCTGGTCGAAGGTCAGGGAGGTGTTCTCGACCAGCCAGACCGCGGTGGCCTTGGGCATCAGGATGTCGGTCATGACGTCGTTCCGGGTACGAGGCGGCCGCAGGGCGCGGACCGCCGAAAATGACGGCGCCCGACCTTTCGGCCGGGCGCGGAGGATTGCGCTATAGGCCCGTTCGACGAAAAAGGGAACGGTTGAAGGGGGCGCAAGGCGGTCTCGCCCGAATGTGATCGCGAACCTGCCGATGTCGTACAGCCAAGGTTCATCCTGGCCGGTGAACATTGGTCCCGAAGACGCGTTGTGCGTCGTAGAGGTCTGGAGGAGGACACCCCATGTCGATCGTCGAACTCGCCGCCGTCGCGGCCCTTGCCCTGGGTGCCCAGGACCCCCTGGGTGCCCCCCAGGATCCCGGCGCCCAGCGCGGCGCGCCCCGTGGCGACTATCGTGACAGCTGCCAGGAGGAATACGTCAACCGGGGCCGGCTGTATGCCGACTGCCGCGACCGGCGGGGACGTCTGCGGGAGACCTCGATCTCGCTGCAGCAGTGCGGACCGTACAACATCTCCAACAACGACGGCCTTCTTGTCTGCGGCCCTCACCGGGGGACCTATGAGGACCGCGGTGGCGGCGGCGGTGGCGGTGGCTGGCCCGGCGGCGGCGGCGGCGGCGGCTGGAACGGCGGGGGGCAGGGCATTGTCGTCTATGCCGACGCCAATTTCCGGGGCGCGTCCACGACCTTCCGCGGCGAGGTGCCGAACCTTTCCAACTCCGGCTTCAACGACCGGATCAGTTCGATGGAGTTCCGCGGCGAGTGGGAGGCCTGCACCGACGCCTATTTCCGCGGTTACTGCCAGCGCTTTACCGGCGATGTGCGCAACCTGTCGAACTTCGGCATGAACGACCGCATCTCGTCGCTGCGTCCCGTCGGTCGGGGCGGCGGCTGGAACAACTGGTAAGGCGGCCTCAGACCGTCAGGACGATCTTGCCGACGTGCTCGCCCGCCTCCAGCCGGAGGTGGGCGAGACGCGCATCCGCCAGGTCGAAGGTCGCGTCGATCGGCGGGCGCAGACGGCCGTCGACGACCCAGGGCCAGGCGAGGCGCCGCACCTCGGCGATCAGCCTCGCCTTTTCCTCGGCCGGGCGGGCCCGCAGGGTCGATCCGGTCAGGATCTGACGCTTCAGCATCAGCCGCATCAGGTCGATCTGCGCCAGCGGGCCTGACTGGGTTCCGATCACCACCCAGCGGCCGTGAGGGTTCAGGACGGCCTGATTGAGCTCCGCATAGGCGGCTCCCACCATGTCGAGAATGACGTCGGCCCCGCCGGCGGCGCGGATGCCTTCAATGAGGTCGTCGGCGGTGGCGTCCAGCGAGACCTCGGCGCCGAGGTCTCGCGCGGCCTGCGCCTTGGCCGCCCCGCGGGAGGTGGCGACCACCCGCGCCCCCCGGGCCCGGGCCATCTGGATCGCCGTCACGCCGATGCCGCTGGTGGCGCCGTGGACCAGAAGGGTTTCGCCGGGCTTCAGCCCGCCCGCCTCGAACACATTGGCGAAGACGGTACAGACGGTCTCGGGCAGGGCGGCGGCCTGAACCAGGTCCAGGCCCTCGGGGATCGGCAGGAGGTGGCGGGCGTCGACCGCCGCAAGGTCCGCATAGCCGCCGCCGCCCAGCAGGGCGCAGACGCGGTCGCCGACCCGCCAGGTGGTCACGCCCTCGCCCAGGGCCGAGACCGTGCCGGCGACCTCAAGGCCGAGAACCGGGCTGGCCCCCGGCGGCGGGGGATAGAGGCCTGCGCGCTGCAACAGGTCGGGGCGATTGACCCCGGCGGCGGCGACGCGGATCAGAACCTGACCCGGACCCGCCACCGGATCGGGGCGTTCGCCCAGGCGCAGGGCCCCGGCCGGGCCCGCGTCGCTGTCGATCTCAACTGTCCGCATCCGGTCCTCGCTTGCCAAGCGCCGCCCCCGCGCGCTTCATAGAGGGCCAGGTTGCGTGCCGCCAAGGAGGCCGACATGTCGTTCGAGGATCTGGAGCCGCGGCGCGTGCGCGGCCCGCTGGCCGAACTGGGCCGTGAGGACCTGGATCTGCATTCGGTCGAGGACTGTCAGGAGCGGATCGCCGCCCTCGAGGCCGAAATCGTGCGGACCCGTGCCGCCATGGCCAACAAGGCCGAGCGCAAGTCGGCCGCCGACGCCCTGTTCAACTTCGGGGGCTGAGGCTGGCATGAGGGTTGCACACCGCCTCGTCACGGACCTGAAGCGTCCGTCCGTAGAGAAAGCGTCGCCTGGTCATGATGTTGATGGATTCCATGGTTGACGGCGTCGCCTCCGTTTCGCCTTCAGGCCGCCCGCGCGCCGCAGTCGTGCGCGACTTCGCGGCCTCGGAGCTGTTCGAGCGCACCTTCCGCGAGGGGATGGAGCTGGTCGAGGACGTCGCCGCCTATCTGGACGGGGACGGCCGACGCGAGTCCAAGCTGCTGTCGCGCACGGCGGCGCTGGAATATGCGTCCGAGAGCATGGCCCTGACCACGCGGCTGATGCAGATGGCGTCGTGGCTGCTGGTCCAGCGCGCGGTGCGCGAGGGCGACATGACGGCCGAGGCCGCCTGTGATCCCCGCTATCGCCTGGCCGCGCCGAAAGCGCGCGAGACGCCCAGCCATTCCGAACTGCCGATCGCCCTGATCGAACATGTCGTGCGTGCCGAGCGTCTGTACGAACGCGCCCTGCACCTGGATCGCCGCATGTATGTGGACGGCCCGGCCGAGGAGGCGGTGAACCCGGTCCTCAGCCAGATGGATCGCCTGTCGGCGGCCTTCGGGGGTTAAGCCGCGATCTACGGCCCGACGTCGTTGGCGTCGGCACGGCCGTCGATGACCGGGGCCGGCAGGTTCACCGCAATGCCCAGGGCGTCGGCCAGCTTGCCGTCGCGGCGGTAGACGTCCTCGCGGAAGGCGACGCGGCCCTGACCGTCGACGAAGGCCGTCCAGTACAGCAGACGCACGCCGATCTCGCGGCCGGTGGTGACCCGGGTGGTGCGACGGTTGTCCTGGGCCGTGTCGAACTCGGCCAGTTTGACCGGATCGGGCGACAGCAGCAGGCGCGCGAACTCCACCGCATTCTGGACCCGGACGCAGCCATGCGAGCGGTGGCGGTAGGCGTTGTTGAAGGCGGCCTTTGACGGGGTATCGTGCAGGAAGATGGCGTAGCTGTCGCGCAGTTCGAACTTCACATAGCCCAGGGCGGCACGGGGGCCGGCGCGCTGGATCACCGTGCCGTTCTGGATGTACATGTCGTTGGCGGCCAGATAGGCCGGGCCGCGCGGCAGGATCTCGTTGCGCGCGATGCCCGCCGGCACATACCAGGGCGGATTGGCCACGACAGAGG
>CAMCIP010000135.1 GCA_945874855.1 Brevundimonas vancanneytii | reverse complement strand
GTCTGCGCCCGACCAGGGCCGGCCCCAGGCGCGCCTCGGTCAGGACCCGCGCCACCTCCTCGACCGCCGTCGCCAGCCGGGGCGAGGGCGGCGCGTCAAGCAGGGCGGAGACCGCCTCCAGCACGGACGGGCGGCGCCTTCCGAAAAGGCTCTCGAACAGTCCCACAAGGGCCCCCTTCACCTGGTCGCGCCCGGGCGCGGTTGCGGTCATTCAAACCACACCGGCCGCGCAGGGCCTACGTCAGTTCCGGTCGCAGGCGCGCCGCCGCCGCTCCGCGCCAAACAAGAACATCTTGGCAACCGGAACAAACCGTGCACATAGTCCGCCTCACGAGAACAGGGGGCGGGTCCATGGCGGGTCTCTCCCGGAACCAGATGGGAATCATGGCAAGGGAGACCAAGGCGATGGCACAGGCGGCATTGAAACTGGTGGGCAAGGAAGACGGGGACAAGGCACGCGCGCTGGAGGCGGCCCTGGCGCAGATCGACCGCGCCTTCGGCAAGGGCTCGGTGATGAAGCTGGGCAAGGCGGGCGTTGTGGCCGAGATCGAGAGCGTCTCGACCGGCTCGCTGGGCCTCGACATGGCGCTCGGCATCGGCGGCCTGCCCAAGGGACGGGTGATCGAGGTCTTCGGTCCGGAAAGCTCCGGCAAGACCACGCTCGCCCTGCACACCGTGGCCGAGATCCAGAAGAGCGGCGGCACCGCCGCCTTCGTCGATGCCGAACACGCGCTGGATCCCGTCTATGCCCAGAAGCTGGGCGTCAACCTCGATGACCTGCTGGTGTCCCAGCCCGACACGGGCGAACAGGCGCTGGAGATCGTCGACACCCTGGTGCGGTCCGGCGCCGTCGACATCGTGGTCATCGACTCGGTCGCGGCCCTGACGCCCAAGGCCGAGATCGAGGGCGAGATGGGCGACAGCCTGCCCGGCCTTCAGGCGCGACTGATGTCCCAGGCCCTGCGCAAGCTGACGGCCTCGATCTCGCGCTCCAACTGCATCGTCCTGTTCATCAACCAGATCCGCCACAAGATCGGCGTCATGTACGGCTCTCCCGAGACGACAACGGGCGGCAATGCGCTGAAGTTCTATGCCTCGGTGCGCCTCGACATCCGCCGCACCGGTGCGATCAAGAACCGCGACGAGGTGGTGGGCAACACCACCCGGGTGAAGGTGGTCAAGAACAAGGTCGCGCCGCCGTTCCGCGAGGTCATCTTCGACATCATGTACGGCGAGGGCATCTCCAAGATCGGCGAGATCATCGACCTGGGCGTCAAGGCCGGGGTCATCGAGAAGTCCGGCAGCTGGTTCTCCTATGACAGCCAGCGCATCGGTCAGGGCCGCGAGAATGTGCGCGAATTCCTGAAGTCCAACCCCGATGTGGCCGCCGCGATCGAAAAGGCCGTCCGCGCCTCGACCAACAAGATCGCCGACGAACTCCTCGGCGCCCCCGAACCCGACGAGGGCCAGGACCTCGAAGGCTGACGGCCTCAGGTTCGGTCGCCCGCAGCGGGCGTCTTGCGAACCCTTGTTGGCGAACCGCCATTTCTGCTCTCCGGCCGGGTTCCCGCGACCCGCCACCGACCCCGTGGGGCCGGGCCGGACGGAGCGACGCCGCCCGGGGTCGTCCCGGGCGGCGTCATTCGTTGTCCTCGAGCGGACTCAGATTGCCAGACCCAACGTCCTCAACACCTCCGGCGCCCGCTCCCGGAACGGAAAGAACCCCTTGGTCGCCAGCGGCCACAGGGCCTCGTCCCAGGGCCGGCGCACCTCGGTCAGCCGCAGCCCCGCCGCCTCGACCTTCGGCCGGGCCCGCGCCAGCGCCGCTGCCGTCGGGCCCACGGGCGCACAGGCGGTGACCACGCCGACCGCCCCCGCCGCCTGCGCCGCCGTGACCAGGGCGTCCGCCGTCAGTCCGTCCAGCCGCATCACCGGGTGCCCGTAGCGCGCCCTGGCCCGCCGTTCCGCATCCGCCAGCGCCCCCGCCGCGAACGCCCCGGCCGGCACCCCGCGTCCGGCGATCGCCGGCTCCGGTGCCGAAACAATCCCTGCGATCTCCCATGGCCCGATCAGCTGTTCCGGCGTCAGGTCCTCGTCCGTGACCAGAACCAGGTGCGGCCCGTCCGGGGTCTCACGCCGTGCCGGCGGCAAGGGCCGGGCGGCGGGCGGCGGCGGCCCCGCGACCGGCCGCGCCTCCGTGGCCAGCCCCTTCGGCCGGAACCGCCCCTCGGTGAACCGCGCGATGTTTTCCGCCGTGGCCAGATAGGTCTTGCCCGGGGTCTGCAGCCCCGCGACCCAGCGCCACGACAGGGTGTTCGAGGCCGGATCGGCGTCCGTCAGCCGCCGCAGGAAGAGGTCGGCCCCCAGCTCCCACGGCAGGCCCAGGGTAAAGATCCAGATCGAGGCGAACCACATCCGCGCATGGTTGTGCAGCCAGCCGGTCGCGGCCAGCTCCCGGGCCCAGTCGTCGAAGCCCGCGATGCCGGTCCGGCCCTCAGCCGCCGCGCGCACCGCCGGACCGCCGGCGTCCAGCCGGTCCCGCGCCGCCTCGAAATCCGCCCAGACGGAGGGCCGCATCTCCAGCCAGCCCTTCCAGTAGGTGCGCCACAGCACCTCCTGAACGAACTTGTCGGCCCCGCGCGGCCCATGCGCTTCCAGCGCGGCCCGCACTGCCTCCTCCTCCGTCACCAGCCGGCGCCGGATCCACGGCGACAGGCCCGAGACGTGAACATTCGCGCCGGGCCCGACATCGGTGTTCCGGTTGGCCGCATAGGCCCGGCCCATGCGGGGGGCGAAGGCCTCCAGCCGCGCCAGTCCCGCCGCCCGAGTCGGTGCCTCGCCCGCCGTCACCGGGCTGCGACCCACCGCTGCAGCCGCGGCCGGGCCCGCAGAAACGCCACATACAGCCGCTCCAGCACCGCCAGCACCGCCCGGTTGCGCGCCACCAGCCCCAACGGCCGGAGCAGGGGCACGGCCCGCCACATGGCCGCGAAGGCCGCCGCCCCGGACAGCATCTGCCCGTCCTCGCGCGCATGGAACCGGGCCAGCAGTTCGCCCCGGTCGATGGGACAGGCTCCGGTCCCGTCAGCCAGATCGATGAAGCGGATCGCGCCCCGCCGGTCGAGCCCCCGCATCAGGGCGATCTCGCGCCGGCACAGGGGGCAGTCGCCGTCGAACCAGACCTCGAGCATGGGCATGGCTCCCGATAGGCCCCGCTCCGGCCTTCGTCCCTGCGTCAGGGTGATGCGCCCCGCGCCGAAACCCTATATGACGCCCGATCCTTTCCCCTCCCCTATGCGCGTGCACGACCCATGGCCGGCCTGAACGACATCCGCTCCACCTTCCTCGACTTCTTCAAGGCCGACGGCCACGAGGTGATCCGCTCCGCGCCCCTGGTGCCGCAGAACGACCCCACGCTGATGTTCGTCAATGCGGGCATGGTGCCGTTCAAGGACTATTTCACCGGGGCCGCGACCCCGCCCGCGCCGCGCGCCGCCTCCAGCCAGAAATGCGTCCGCGCCGGCGGCAAGCACAACGACCTGGACAATGTCGGCTACACCGCACGCCACCTGACCTTCTTCGAAATGCTGGGGAATTTCAGCTTCGGCGACTATTTCAAGGACCACGCCATCGACCGCGCCTGGCAGCTGGTCACCAGGGACTTCGGCCTCGATCCCAAGCGCCTGCTGGTCACCGTCTATATCGACGACGACGAGGCCGCGGCCATCTGGAAGAAGGTCACCGGCTTCTCCGACGACAAGATCATCCGCATCGCCGGCTCGGACAATTTCTGGGCCATGGGCGACAATGGCCCCTGCGGCCCCTGCACCGAGATCTTCTGGGACTATGGCGACCACGTCCCCGGCGGCCCTCCCGGTTCACCGGATGAGGACGGCGACCGCTATGTGGAGATCTGGAACAACGTCTTCATGCAGTTCGAGAAGGAGAACGACCAGATCGTTCGCAACCTTCCCAAGCCCTCGGTCGACACCGGCATGGGGCTGGAGCGGATCGCCTCGGTCCTGCAGGGCAAGAACTCCGTCTTCGACACCGACCTGTTCCGCAATCTGATCGCCGCCTCGGCCGAGGCCACCTCGACCGATGCGGACGGTGACATGGCCCCCAGCCACCGGGTCATCGCCGACCACCTGCGCTCGACCTCCTTCCTGATCGCCGACGGGGTGACGCCGTCCAATGAAGGCCGCGGCTATGTGCTGCGCCGGATCATGCGCCGCGCCATGCGCCACGCCCACCTGCTGGGCGCCGCCGACCCCCTGATGCACCGTCTGGTGCCCACCCTCGTCGAGCAGATGGGCCAGGCCTATCCGGAGCTGAAGCGCGCCCAGGCCGCGATCGAGGACACGCTGAAGCAGGAGGAGGTCCGCTTCCGCACCACGCTCGGCCGCGGCATGGGCCTGCTGGAAGACGCCACGCGCGATCTGGCCGAGGGCGGCACCATCCCCGGCCGCACCGCCTTCACGCTCTACGACACCTACGGCTTCCCCCTGGACCTGACCCAGGACGAGGCCCGCCGTCGCGGCTTCACCGTGGACACGGACGGCTTCGACGCCGCCATGGAAGAGCAGAAGACCCGCGGCAAGGCCAACTGGAAGGGTTCCGGCCAGGCCGCCTCACTGGGCGAATGGCTGGCGCTGAAGGACCGCCTCGGCCCGACGGTCTTCACCGGCTATGACGCCGTCGACGGCTCGGGCGAGGTCCTCGCCATCCTCAAGGACGGGGCCCAGGCCGACACGGTCCAGGCCGGCGAGGTGGCCGAGGTGCTGTTCGACCAGACCCCCTTCTATGGCGAGGGCGGTGGTCAGGCCGGCGACGCCGGCGAGGTGGAATGGGCCGGCGGCACGGGCCGCGTTCTGGACGTGCAGAAGCCGACCGGCGACCTCCATGCCCACACCATCGAGGTGCTGTCGGGGACCCTCTCCATCGGCACGCGCGCCCAGCTGCGCGCCGCGGCCGAGGCCCGGCTGACGACCCGCGCCAACCACTCCGCCGCCCACCTGGTCCATGCTGCCCTGAAGAATGTGCTGGGCCCGCATGTGGCGCAGAAGGGCCAGCTGGTCGACGCCGAGCGCATGCGCTTCGACTTCAGCCACGGCGCCCCCCTGACCGACGACGAGATCGCCCGCATCGAGGCCGAGGTGAACGCCGTCATCCGCCAGAACCTCCCGGCCGAGACGAAGCTGATGAACCCGGACGACGCCGTCGCCGCCGGGGCCGTGGCCCTGTTCGGCGAGAAATACGGCGACGAGGTCCGCGTCCTGACCCTGGGTCGCGCCTTGACCGGTGACGCCCCCTATTCGGTCGAACTGTGCGGCGGCACCCATGTGGCCCGCACCGGCGACGTCGGCCTGTTCAAGATCACCGCCGAGACCGGCATCGCCGCCGGCGTCCGCCGCGTCGAGGCCCTGACCGGCGAGGCCGCCCGCCTGTGGCTGCTGGATCAGGCGGGCGTGGCCCGCAAGCTGGCCCGCGACTTCAAGGTCCAGCCGGTCGAGGTGCCCGCCCGGGTCGAAGCCCTGTCGGCCTCGGTCAAGACGCTGGAGAAGCAGGTCGCCGAGCTGAAGAAGCAGCTGGCCCTGGGCGGCGGCGGCACGGCCCCCGCGGCGCCCGAGGAGATCGCCGGCGTCAAGCTGATCGCCCGCGTGCTGGACGGCGTCGACGGCAAGGGCCTGCGCGGCGTGGCCGAGGACTTCCGCAAACAGGTCGGCTCGGGCGTCGTGGCCCTGATCGGCGTCACCGAGGGCAAGGCGGCGGTCACCGTCGCCGTGACCTCGGACATGGCCGGTCGCGTCAACGCCGCGGATCTCGCCCGCGCCGCCGTGATCGCCATGGGCGGCCAGGGCGCCGGCGGCAAGCCGGACTTCGCCCAGGGCGGTGCCCCGGACGGGTCGCTGGCCGAGGCCGGTCTGGCGGCGGTGCGGGCGGCGCTGGCGGGGTGATCATCATAATCTCCCTCCCCTTCAGGGGAGGGACAGGCGGCGCAGCCGCCAGGGTGGGGTCCCTTCGAACATTCCCCACCCGGATCGCGACGCGATCCTCCCTCCCCTGAAGAGGAGGGAAAGAGTCAGCGCGCCGCCTTCTCCGGCAGGTCCACCGCCTCCAGCTTCCAGTCGAACAGGCCGCGGCGTTTCATCAGCAGGGTCAGGGCGCGGTCGCCGGGGCGTCCCGGCTCGTCGAACCCGATCGCAAAGGTGTTCAGGTCGCGATAGCCCAGGGTGCGCCGCGCCTCCTTCTCGGGCGTCGCCGGGTCGGCGTCGCGGGCCCCGGGCCGCGGGGCCCGGCCGGTCCGGACCATCAGG
>CAMCIP010000134.1 GCA_945874855.1 Brevundimonas vancanneytii | reverse complement strand
ACCCCCGCTCCGGCTCCGGCTCCGGTCGAGGCTCCGGCGCCCGAAGCGCCGCGGCCCGCGCCTGCCCCGGCACGGCCCAGCGTCAATTTCGGCCAGCGGGCGCCCAAGCCCGGGGCCCCGACCCGGCCCGCGCCGGAGCGCCCCAGCTTCGGCGGCCGCTCGGCGCGCGAACAGGCCATGGGCGGCGGCGAACGCAACTATTCGGAACGTTCGGCCGCGCCCCGCGCCGGCGCACCCGCCCGCACCGGCGACCGTCCGCGTCCGGCCAGCGAGCCGGTCCGCTATTCCGCCGCCAGCCCGCGCCCCGCGCCCGGCGGTGCCCGTCCGGGAGGCCCTCGTCCGGGGCCCGGGGCCGGTCGCGGTCCTGCCGCGCCGCCGTCGCAGCCCGAGGTCGCGCGTCCCAGCCGCGCGCCGGGCGCCGGCTTCAGCCGTCCCGCCAAGCCGGAGGACGATCGCGACAAGCGTTTCAACGACGCCGGCCCCGGCAAGGCCGTCAGCCGCACGCGCGGCGAGCCCAAGCGTCGCGAAGGCCGTCTGACCATCCAGGCCGTCGCCGGCGGAGATGAGGATGCCGCCGAGCGGATGCGCTCGCTCGCCTCGGTCCGCCGCGCCCGGGAGCGCGAGAAGGAAAAGCGCAAGGGCGGCTCCACCGACACCCCCAACCGGCCGCGCGAGGTCGTCATTCCTGACGTCATCACCGTCCAGGAACTGTCGAACCGGATGGCCGTGCGCGGCGTCGACATCATCAAATTCCTGATGCGTCAGGGCCTGATGATGAAGATCAACGACATCATCGATTCCGACACCGCCGAACTGGTGGCCGACGAGTTCGGCATGAGCGTGCGTCGCGTGTCCGAGGCCGACGTCGAAATCGGCTTCCTGGCCGCCGCCGACGACGAGGATGCGACCCAGGGCCGCGCGCCGGTCGTGGCCATCATGGGTCACGTCGACCATGGCAAGACCAGCCTGCTGGACGCCCTTCGCACCACCGATGTGGCGGGCGGCGAGGCCGGCGGCATCACCCAGCACATCGGCGCCTATCAGGTGCGGCTGGCCGGCGGCGAGGCGGTCACCTTCCTCGACACCCCGGGCCATGCGGCCTTTTCGGCCATGCGGACGCGCGGGGCCAACGTCACCGACATCGTCATCCTGGTGGTGGCGGCCGACGACGGGGTCATGCCGCAGACGATCGAGAGCATCCAGCACGCCAAGGCGGCCGGGGCCCCGATCATCGTGGCGGTCAACAAGATCGACAAGCCGGACGCCAATCCGCAGAAGGTCGTCAACGAGCTCCTGCAGTACGAGATCATCGGCGAGTCCCTGGGCGGCGACACCCAGATCGTCGAGGTCTCGGCCAAGGCCAAGACCAACCTCGACGGCCTGCTGGAGGCGATCCTGGTGCAGGCCGAGGTCATGGACCTGCGGGCCAATCCCGACCGGTCGGCCGAGGGCGTGGTCATCGAGGCCAAGCTGGACAAGGGCCGCGGCCCTGTGGCGACCGTGCTGGTCAAGCGCGGCACCCTGAAGCGCGGCGACATCGTCGTGGCCGGCTCCGCCTGGGGCAAGGTCCGCGCCCTGCTGGACGAGCGCAACGCCCAGCTGACCGAAGCCGGGCCCTCGGTGCCGGTCGAGGTGCTGGGTCTGGACGAGGCGCCCTCGCCCGGCGACGTCTTCGCCGTGGTCGAGAGCGAGGCCCGCGCCCGCGAACTGACCGAGTTCCGCGAACGCTCGCGCCGCGAGAAGTCGCAGGTGTCCGGTGGCGCTGTGTCCCTGGCCGACATGATGTCGCGCATGGGCGCCAAGAAGATCTCGGAGCTGCCGGTCCTCATCAAGTCCGACGTCCAGGGCTCCGGCGAGGCCATCGCCTCGTCCCTGGAGAAGATGGGCAATGAGGAGGTCCGCGCCCGCGTCGTCATGCAGGGCGCCGGCGGCATCACCGAGAGCGACGTCAACCTGGCCAAGTCGGCCGGGGCCCCCATCCTCGGCTTCAACGTCCGCGCCTCGAAACAGGCCCGTGACCTTGCCGAGCGCGAGGGCGTGGAGATCCGCTACTATTCCATCATCTACGACCTGCTGGACGACATCAAAGGCGTGCTTTCGGGCATGCTGGCGCCGATCCAGCGCGAGACCTTCCTGGGCAACGCCCAGGTGCTGCAGGTCTTCGACATCTCCAAGACCGGCAAGATCGCCGGCTGCCGGGTGTCCGAGGGCGTCGTGCGCAAGGGGGCCAAGGTCCGCATCATCCGCAACGATGTGGTGGTGCTGGAGCTGGGCACCCTGGCCACGCTCAAGCGGTTCAAGGACGAGGTCAACGAGGTGCCGTCAGGCCAGGAATGCGGCATGCATTTCCAGGGCTTCCACGACATCAAGGAAGGCGACTTCATCGAGTGCTTCACGGTCGAAGAGATCAAGCGGACCTTGTAGTAGAGGCGCTATCGCTCGGCCCGCGGGGCCTCGCTGCCTGAGCGCGACCCGGTTTTTCCCTCCCCCTCGGGGGAGGGAAGCCCGCTGTGCCCACCTTCCGCCGCACTGGTCGGAGATGTCATCGTCATGATCAGGATCGCGCTCACGCTCGGTGTGATGCTGGCCGTCGCCACGCCGGCGCGGGCGGACGTGCGACTGTGGGCATTCGATCCCGCCGACCGGGTGACGCGGGCCCTGACTCGCGGCCTGACCTTTCAGGTCCAGCGCGGCCTGTTCGGGGCAGTGCTCGTCGAAAAACTCTATGCGACCACCAGTCGGGGCTCGGCCGAGGTCCGCCGCGGCGGCCCGGACGCGACGCTGCGGGTCCTGCCGCAGGGGGCGAGGGAGCGGGCCGTCTATGAGGTGGCGTCCGAGGGCGAGGGCCGGGCCCTGGGCCGGGCGCTGTGTCCCTCCGCCGATGCGGTCTGGCTGGTGATGGGTCGGGTGCGCCAGGGGCGGCCCCTCACCATGCACGCGGTCGGCCGCTGGACCGACGGGACCTTCCGCCATTGCGTGGCCCTGTCCTATCACTATCGCGGCGAGTGGGCCGCCGGGCCCGGAAGCTCCGGTCCGGTCGAATAGGTTCGCCCGTGGCGCGACGGTTCTATCGGCCGTCACATAGCCCCGTTAGGTTTACCGCATGGCGACGCGACGGCTCCCTGCATGAAACGTCTGGCCGCAGTCCTGGGGGGCGCGTGCCTCGCCCTGATGCTGCTCGCTTTCGAGGAGCGCCAGGCCGAGGCGGCCGTCGAGGCCTTGCGCGCCCGTCTTGGCCCGGCGGTCGAGCGGGTGCGTGCCGCCGTCAAGCCGACGCAGACGATCCGGCCGGCGGCGGGGTCGGCCGTCCTGGTCGGTGTCTTTCCTGCCCGCGCCGAGGCGCCCGGCGGCGACCTTCGCATCGAGGGGGCGCGGCTGATCTTCGAGCGGGCCCCGGCCCTGCGCACCCGTCCGCACCGGATCGCCTATGGCCGCGAGGCCCACTTCCGGCCGCTGGGCCTGCCCGAGGCGCACCAGATCGAACTGCGCCAGGTGGTGGCCGCCGACGCGCGGACCCCGGTCGCGGCCTCGCCCCTCTGCGGGGGCGCCGTGCCCGGCTGGATCGCCCTGACCCGGCACGAGGGTCGGCTGGAGCTGCTGGTCTGGCCGGTCGGGCCGGCGCCGGATGCCGCCGCCAACGCCCCGTCGTCCTGCGGCCGCTTCACCCATGACGGTCCTGCGGGATGAGGCCACCGACCCCGCCGTTCGGCCTGATCGCCGCCGCCCTGATCGGCGTCGTCGCCGCCCTGTGGACCTGGACCCTGCCCGGTCGGTCGGCCTCGTCGGAAGAGGCCGCGGCGGCCGAGGCGCTGATCCTGAACAACGGCTTTCACACCGACCTCGCCGTGCCGCGCGCCGCACTGGAGGCGCGGCCGGGTCCGCTGGCCGAGACGGTCCGGGCCCTGCCGCAGGGTGACTGGGTGCTGATCGGCTGGGGCGACGCCCGCTTCTATGTGGACCAGAGCCCGATCGAGGATCGCCTGCTGGACGGCGCGCGGGCCTTCTTCCGGCCCGGCAATGCCTCGGTGCTGATGCTGGACCCGCACGTCGGCGATCCGCGGGCACGGGCGGCCCCGGATCAGGTGCGCGCCCTGCCGCTGACGGCGCGCGACCTCGACGCCCTGGCGGCCCGGATCGAGGGGTCGCTGGATCTCGGGGGCGGGGCTCCGCGCCTGGCCGCCGCGCGTCCGGGCGACGACGCCCGCTTCTATGCCGCGCGAGGGCGGTTCTGGATCCTGAACCTGTGCAACAACTGGACGGCCCGCACGCTGAACGCCGCGGGCCTGCCCGTCCGCCCGCTGCGCTCGGTCACCGCGGGCGAGGTGATGGCCGCGATCGACCGGGCCCGACCGGACGCCGCCGAACTGGACACGGCCGCCCCGCGGGCCTAGACCCCGCCCCTTCGCTTTTGGCCGGGTCCGATCCCCGACGGGCGACAGGAGACACGACGATGAGCGGCCGCAAGCCCAAACCCCGCGACGGACTGGTCAGCCAGCGCCAGCTGCGCGCCGGCGAACTGATCCGCCACGCCCTGGTCGAGGTCCTGCGCGAGCATGAAATCCATGATCCGGCGCTGGAGGGGGTGTCGGTGACGGTGGCCGAGGTGCGGCTGAGCCCCGACCTGAAGCACGCCACCTGTTTCGTGGAGCCCCTGGGCGCCGGGGTCGAGACCGCGCCCACCGCAGGCCACGTCGACGAGATCATCAAGGCCCTGAACGCCCACGCCAAATTCATCCGCGGCGCGCTCGGCCGTCACATCGACATGCGGTTCACGCCCGACCTGCGCTTCCGGCACGACGAGAGCTTCGAGGCCGCCGCGCGCCTGAACCGCCTGCTGGACGACCCGCGCGTCCGGGCCGACTCCTGGGCACCGCCGGTCGAGGACGACGAGTGAGCCGCAGGAAGCGCGGCCTGCCGGTCCACGGCTGGGTCTGTCTGGACAAGCCTCTGGAGATGGGCTCGACCGAGGCGGTGACGCGGGTGCGGCGGCTGTTCGACGCCCGGAAGGCCGGGCATGCGGGCACGCTGGACCCGCTGGCCACCGGCATCCTGCCCATCGCGCTCGGCGAGGCGACCAAGACTGTGCCCTTCATGATGGAGGCGCAGAAGGTTTATCGCTTCAGCATTGAGTGGGGCGTTTCGACCGACAGCGTGGATCGCGAGGGCGAGATCATCGGCCAGTCCGGGGTCCGCCCCTCGCCGGAGGCCGCCGCCGGGGCGCTGAAGGCCTTCGTCGGCGAGATAGATCAGGTTCCGCCGCAATTCTCGGCCATCCGCGTGGACGGCCGCCGCGCCTATGACCTGGCGCGCGAGGGCGCGGCCTTCGACCTGCCGTCCCGCAAGGTCATGATCCATGAGGCGGCGGTCACGGCCGCGCCGGACGCCGACCATCTGGAGGTCACGATCCGCACCGGCAAGGGCGTCTATGTGCGGTCGCTGGCCCGCGATCTGGCCGCGGCCCTGGGCGCCGATGGGCATGTCTGCGCCCTGCGACGCGAGCGGGTGGGGCCGTTCTCGACGGAAAACGCCGTCACGCTGGATTTCCTGACCGATCTGGTGCATAGGGACGCCGCCTCGGAAGGCCTGCTGCCCGTTTCGACCGCTCTGGACGACATCCCGGAGTTGGCCGTGACGGAACAGGACGCCTTCTCGCTTCGGCAGGGACGGCCGATCGTTCTGATCCCCCGACAGGTGGACATGCTGCTGAGCCGTCTCCGCGACGGTTCCCGCACCGTTTCCGCCTTTCAGGGTCAGACCCTCGTCGCTCTCGGTCAGTTGCGGGCCGGTCGCCTCGAACCCGACCGCGTTTTCAATCTCTCCTGACGCCTTCGAAAAAGGGTCCGGGAGACACCAGCCCGCGCTCAAGCAGCGAGGCCTCGCAGGCCGAGCGTCAGCGCACAAGGGAGATACCCGATGTCGATCACGCCTGAACGCAAACACGAAGTCATTTCCGACAACGCCCGCACTGCGGGTGACACCGGCTCGGCCGAGGTGCAGGTCGCGATCCTTTCGGAACGCATCGCCAACCTGACCGAGCACTTCAAGACCCACAAGAAGGACAACCACTCGCGCCGTGGCCTGCTCAAGATGGTCTCGCAGCGTCGTCGCCTTCTGGATCACCTGACCAAGGTGGACAAGGAGCGGTACACCGCCCTGATCACCAAGCTGAACCTGCGCCGCTAGGCGCAGCCGACCGAAGCGGTTTCGAGGCGCGGGCCATGTCCGCGCCTCTTTCCGCATCAAAAGACCCCCGCGCGCCGCGGGTTTCTCCGGCGCATGACGCAGAGGGCCGCGACTGGTCCTCATCCACCCGCCCGACGT
>CAMCIP010000133.1 GCA_945874855.1 Brevundimonas vancanneytii | reverse complement strand
TCGCCGCGCCGAGGCCGCGGTGGGTGCCGCCCGCGCCCAGGTCGGCGCGGCGCAAGCCGCCGTCCAGGTCCGGCGCACCGACCTGAGCCGGCTGACCGTCGCGGCCCCGATCGCCGGGCGGATCTATCGCGTCGATGTCCGGCCCGGCGAGTTCGCGGCGGCCGGACCCGCGGCCCAACCCCTGATCGCCCTGGGTGCCGACGACCGTCTGCACGTGCGGGCCGAATTCGATGAGGCGGACCTGGGCCGCCTGCGCACCAACGGCCGGGCCTCGGGCGTGCTGCGCGGCCGGGCCGACCTGCGCATCCCGTTGACCTTTGTGCGTATCGAGCCACAGGCGGTGGAGAAGCGCGCGCTGTCCGGCGGGTCCGAACGGGTCGACACGCGCGTGGTCGAGGTGATCTACGCCTTCGATCCTGCGGCCTATCCCGCCTTCCTCGGTCAGAGGATGGACGTCTTCATCGACACCGCCCCCCGTGCCGGGGAGCCGGCGCAATGAGGCTGCCCCTCACCCTCGTGACCATCTCGGCGACCCTGGCCGCCTGTGCGCCCGCCCTCCCCCCGGTGTCGGAGGCGCGTCTGGTCCCCGAGATCTGGTCTCAGGGCGCATTCCGGGCTGAAGCCGGCGTGGATGATCGTTGGTGGACCACATTCGGGGACGCCCGGATCGACCGGCTGGTCGCCCTCGCCGAGGCCTCCGACGACGTCGCCATCGCCAGGGCCAGGCTCGCCGAGGCCGACAGCCGCACGGTGCGCGCCCGCGCCCTGCTTCGTCCTGAGGCCGGCGCCTCGATCGGCGCCGAGACGCAAAGGGTCGACGATCTGGAGCAGTCGCAGACCGATGGCCTGGCCTCCCTGGTCTGGGCACCCGACCTGAACGGCGCGGCGGGGGCACGCGCCCGGGCGGCCGATGCAGCCTTCGTGGCCGAGACGGCACGACTGGCTGCGGTGCGGCAGGCCACGCGGGCGTCAGCAGTGCGCCTCTATGTCCTCTGGGCCGAGGCGGAGGCGCGGCTGGCAGCCGCCGAGGCCGGCGTCGCCGCGCTGGAGGAGACGCTTGAGGTCGCGGAGGCTCGGGCCGCCGCAGGACTGACGTCCGGTCTGGATCCCGCCGCGGCGCGCGCCGAACTGGCCCGCGCCCGCGTGCGCCCGCCCGCCGCCCTCCAGGCCGCGCAAGAGGCCCGGCTGGGGTTGGAGGCCCTGCTGGGCCTGGCCTCCGGAGCGCTGGCGGACCAGTCCCCTGCCCTCCCGCTGACGGCCCCAGCACCCGGAGCCGCCCCGCCTCTCGCCGTTCTGGCCGGTCGACCCGACATGGTGGCCGCCGAGGCCGAGCTGCGAGGCGCAGGATTCGAGGCCGAGGCCGCACGGCGCGATTTCTGGCCGAACGTCAGCCTGTCGGCGGCCCTGGGCGGTCGATGGGTGGATCCGGAGACGCCTCTCTCCCTCACGGCAGGGCTGGGGACGCTGGGTGCCTCCCTCGCCGCGCCGCTGTTCAGCTTCGGCCGGCTGGAGGCGGCCCGCGACGGTGCCGACGCCCGCCGCGAGTTGGCCGCCCTGACCTATCGGCGCACGGCCACCCTGGCCCTGGCCGAGGTCGAAACGGCACTGTCGGCCCTGGCCGGGGCCGGTTCGCGGGTGGAGATGCTGGAACTCGCCCTGATCGCCGCGCGCGACCGCCAGGCCCTGGCGTCGCAGCGCCACCGGGCCGGCCTGACCTCGATCCTGGACGTTCTGGTCGCCGACCTCGGCGTGTCGGAAGTTCAGGCAGAGCTGGCCGGCGCCCGCGCCGACGCCGCGCGCGCCTGGATCGCCCTGTGTGTGGCGCAGGGGCTGGGCACTGCGGAGGGACCGTCAGGTTAGGCCCACCAAGTCGAAGGCCGCCCTCAGTGGAGACCGCTAGCGTTGGACTGACGGCCCCCATCCCGGGCCCACCCCGCGACGGGCGTCACCTTCAGAACGCCTGCGCACCGAAACGCGGGATGGCATCGGCGCTTGAACCCCGGCTCGGCGTCGTCAGGAGGCGGTCGACGACCTGGACGAAATTGTCGAGCCGCAAGGGTTTCTCGAGGCATTCGTCCGCGCCGAAAGCCATGGCCGTGCGCAGCAGATAGCCGGGCTCCATCCGCCCGCCCGATGAGATGGCGAGGATGCGAATGCCGGGCTTCTGCTTGCGGAGCTCGAGGATCGTCTCCAACCCGTCCTTGTTCGGCATCAGCATGTCCAGGACCACGAGATCCACCGGCATGGAGCTGACGACCTTGAGCGCCTCGTCGCCATCCTCGACCTCGACGATCGCGTGGTCGTCGCAGCGGAGCATTTCGCCGGCGATAAGGCGAACGGTGGGGTCGTCATCGACGATGAGGATGATGGCCATTACACCCCTTCCGAACTGGTCCCAGCCACGTCTCGACCAAAAAAGTTAAGCAATCTGACGAAGGGTGCCGCCGGGGGCTTCTTCCACGGGCAGGTCCGCGAAGGCACCGGGGTGCGCATAGATGTAGCCCTGGATGTAATGGACGCCCGCCGTTCGCAGGAAGCGCGCCTGGTCTTCGGTCTCGACCCCTTCGCAGACCACCTTCATGCCAAGGGCCCGTCCGACCCCGATCACCGCGTGGATGATGGCCGCCGAGGCGGTGTCCTCGGTGCAGCGCACGACAAAGCTGCGATCAATCTTCAGCGTCGAGAAGCGGAGCCTGCGCAGGGCGTGCAGGCTCGTATAGCCGGCCCCGAAATCGTCGAGGGCGACGCCGACGCCCAGATCCGCCAACCGGTTCAGCGTCGGTGTCGCCAGGTCGATGTCGAGAATGGCGGTTTCCGTGATTTCGATCTCGAGTCTGCCCAGGGGGAAGTTGGCGCGTCGGGCAGCCGCGGCGACCCGGTCCGCGAAATCATGGCGCTGGAACTCGCGCGCCGAGGCATTCACCGAGATGCGGACGTCGCTGCGGTCCGCTCCGTCCTGCATCGCGCGGGCCAGAACGAAGTCCGTAAGGGCTGCGACCGCATCGGCGGCCTCCAGCTCCCGGACGAAAACGTCCGGGGACCTAACCCCGCGGGTGGGGCAGGTCCATCGGGCCAGGGCCTCGACCTTGCCCGCAAAGGCACCTGTTCGGTCCATCATGGGTTGATAGGCCAGCGCGAGGTGCCCGGCCTCAATGGCACGGGCGAGGTCGGCGGCGGCAGTGTCGGGGGACGGGGCCAAGGCGACCGGAGCTGCGGCCTCCGTCAGAGTGGCGGCCAGGGTCCGGTCCAGCAGCGACGCCAGCCCGTCCACATCGATCACGATGTCACCCCTGCGCGCCGCGCCCTCGGCGGCGGAGGCGGCCTTCGCCACTGCGGAAGCGCCGAGGCTCAAGCTCATGGACTTCAAGGCGTGGGCGGCCCGGGCGGCAGCCTCCGCGTCACCGGAAGCGAGGGCGTCACGCAGGTCCTGCAGCCGCGCCGGTGCATTAGTGGCGTACAGCGCCTCGACCTTGGCGACGAAGTCCGGCCGGCCATTGCGCGCCATGGCGGCCAGCTCCTCGCGGATGGTGGCGTCGAACAGGTCGTCACTCGCGCGTTCGGCCGGGACCGGGGTGGAGGGGGCGCCGCTGGCATCGACCATGGCGAACCGGCCGCAATGGCTGTTCATAGCCCGCGCCAGATCGGCGACCGTGAAGGGCTTGTGGATGACCCCGTCCATGCCGGCGTCCTTCCAGGCGTTCGCGGCGGATCCGACGACGTGAGCCGTCAGGGCCATGATCGGCGTACGGATCCGGCCGTTCGCCGCTTCCTCGCTGCGAATTGCCGCCGTCGCTTCGAAGCCGTCCATGACAGGCATGGAGCCGTCCATCAGCACGAGGTCGAAGGCCTCGACCCGAAGGCGTTCCACGGCTTCCGCCCCGTCCACCGCCAGCGAGGGAGTCACGCCCAGTCGTTGCAAGGCTTCGGACGCGACCTCGCGATTGACCTCGGAATCATCAACCACCAGGACGCGCGCGCCGGTAAAGGTCATCGACGGGAGGGTGTCGCCGGCGGACTCGTGAATGCCCAGCGGCTCGCCGGACCGGATCTGGGCGGCGAGGGCCATGACGTCACAGCGGCGGACGGGTTTGGCGAGGAGGCAGGCCCCGACGTCGACGTCGATCTCGGTGGAGCTCACGACCACGGTGGGGATGGCCCGGGCCGGAACCGAGGGCCCGCAGAAGGCCGCGGCGACGCCCTCGGCGCCCTCGGCGACCTCGAGGCCAAAGGCTGTGAGGTAACGTCTCAGCGCCTGTTCGGTCATCGGCCCGACGTCTTCGATCGCGACGTGCGGGGCCGCCCCGGAGGCCGGCAGCCGTAGCCCGTCACCCACAGGCTCGAAGGCCGCCTCAAACGCAAAGGTCGACCCTTCCCCGAGCACGCTGGACAGTCTCCAGTCGCCTCCCATGGCGCGAACCAGCCGGTCGCAGATCGTCAGCCCGAGACCGGTTCCGCCATGTTTGCGGGTGGTGCTCTGATCCGCCTGCGAAAAGGCCTCGAACAGGCGGGGAAGCTTGTCTTCGGGGATACCGGGCCCCGTATCCCTGACGCCGAAGACGTAGACGCCGGGTCGCCCGGCGGCCGCCTCGATGGTCAGAAGCACGCCGCCGGATTCGGTGAACTTGATGGCATTGTTGGCCAGATTTCCCAGAACCTGACGCAGGCGCGTGGGGTCCGCGATGACCTTCGGCAGGCGCGGATCGACGAACACCGCAAGATCGAGGCCTTTTTCGAGGGCGCGTTCGGCGAACAGACTTGCGACATCCTCCGCCACCTCGGCGAGGTCCACCTCGACGGCTTCCAGCTCCAGCTTGCCGGCCTCGACCTTCGAGAAATCGAGAATGTCGTTGATGATCCCCAGCAACGACTTGCCCGACTTGGCGATCACATTGGCATAGCGACGCTGACGCGGCGGCAGGTCGGAGCCGGAGAGCAGTTCGCTGAGCGCCAGGATACCGTTCATCGGCGTGCGGATCTCGTGGCTCATCACAGCCAGGAAGTCCGACTTGGCGGAGGTGGCGGCCTCGGCCGCGTCCTTGGCGATGGACAGTTCGGCGGTCCGGGCCGACACCTCCTCCTCAAGGCCGGCGACGTGGGCCGCGATCCGTTCATCCCGGACCTTGATGCCGGTCATCATCGCCTGGAATCCGGAAACGAGATCCCCGATCTCGCCGTCTGCCTTGATGTCCGGCTTGCGGGCGAAGTCCCCGGATTCGCGCACAGAGTTGGTGAAGGCCGCCAGCTGGGTGATGGGCTCGCTGATCCGGCGCGCCATCCGCAAAGCGATCAGCAGGCCGGCGATCAGGGCGACGCCCGTACCCGCCAGGCTGATCAGGACGGCACCGACGATGCGTGATTTCAGTCCCGGCGTTTCGCTGAGGAGCATGATGTCCCCGACCCGTCGCCCCTCGCTCATGACCGGAACGGAGACCTGGAGCGTGCCGCTGTTGAGAACGGACCACAGGCTGGCTTCGCCATCAGTGGCGAGACGCGCATCCGACGACAGGCGAACACCGCCTCCGGTTTCCGCGAGAAGCCGGCCGTCGGAGCCTGATATTCGCGCGTAGGTGACGTCGGGCATCTGGCTGATGGAGCGGATCACCACAAAGACCCCAGCCGTGTCGCCGCGGCGGACGGAGTCGGCCGCCTGCGAGCCGATCACCCGGGCCGTCTGCGTCAGGCGATCCGTTTCCAGTCCTGACTGGCGCTGCGCATCAATCCAGCCCGAGAGCGACGCGGTAACAATGCATGTGGTCACCAGAGAGGCGAACACCAGCCCGACAAGTTTTCGTCGGATCGATGAGCCCGGGACCATTTTCGGAGCAGCCAATGCTCTGACCCTCTTGCCGCGTCATGGCATGGATACAGTCGCTTAATGACTTATGCCTTAAGGACAATATCATCTGACAACTGAAGAGCGGCTGGAACGGCCCTTCGAGGGATATTGGGTGAGCGGCTTTTTCTACGTCCTCGACGAGACCGCGCGGATACTGTTGGTGGACGATGACCCGATCCTGCGGGAGTTCGGCCAGGTCAATCTGGCGTCGCCCAAGGCGTCGGTGGATGTTGCTGCGGACGGTGCAGAGGCCCTGCGCAAACTGGACGAAGGCGATTACGACATCGTCCTGCTCGACCTGGAAATGCCCGTCCTCGACGGTTTCGACACCCTCGCCCGGATCCGCGCCAATCCCCGTACCCGGGACCTGGCCGTCATCGTCCAGACCGGTCGGGAAGATGTCGAGGCCATCGACAGGGCGTTTCGGCTGGGCGCGACCTCGTTCGTCACCAAACCTCTGAACTGGCGCCTCTTCAGCTATCAAATTCTC
>CAMCIP010000132.1 GCA_945874855.1 Brevundimonas vancanneytii | reverse complement strand
GACGAGATGATGGCGGTCTCGGCCCAGGTGAAATCATGATCCGTCTCGCCCTGATCGTCGCCTCGGCGGCGCTGGCGCTGGCCCTGCCCGCCTTCGCCTCAGATGTCACCCTCAGGGCCGATCCGGTCGACGACGACGGCCAGGTGACCCTGGGCGAGGTGTTCGACGGAGCCGGCGCATCGGCATCCGTGGTCGTCGCCCGCCGCGTCGGCCCGACGGTGGTTCTGGACGCCGGAGCCCTTCAGGCCAGCGCCCGTCGTGTCGGCCTGACCTGGGCCAATCCCCGCGGCTTGCGTCGCGTGGTGGTGCGCCAGGGGGCTGCAGCTGGCTCGACGGCCGCGGGAACCTCAGCGACCGCCTCGCGTCCCGGAGCGACGGTGGAAGCGCTGACCTATGCCCGTAGCCTGGCCGCGGGCGATATCGTCCAGCCCGAGGACGTCGTCTGGGCCCCGGTCCAGAGCCACCTCGTCCCCCCCGGCGCGCCGCGCGACGCCGACGCCGTCATCGGTCTGTCCGCCCGCCGGACAGTGCGCGCCGGGGCCGCGGTCCAGTCCGGCGACCTGGTTCAGCCGCGGGTGATCGCCCGCAACGACCTGGTCACCGTGACCTATGCCGCCCAGGGCGTGACCCTGACCGTCACCGGCCGGGCCCAGCGCGACGCCGCTCGCGGCCAGCCCGTCGCCGTCGTCAACCTGCAGTCCGGCCGGACCATCGACGCGGTCGCCGTCGGCCCCGGTCGCGCCGTCGCCGGTCCGGCCGCCCAGACCGCCCGTACCCATCCCCAGTCCTTCCAGTAACGAGATCTCCCATGCGCCTGCGCTACGCCGCCCTTCTGCCGCTGGCCGGACTGGCCGCCTGTTCTACCGCCATGGAGGTCGTGCGCGGGCCGGAACTGGCCCCGATCGGCTATCCCGCCGCCCTGGTTCCGGTGCAGCAGACCTATCTGCCGGCTCCGACGGCCCAGGCCCCGCAGCGGGCCAGCGCCAACAGCCTGTGGAACGCCGGCGGGCGCAGCTTCTTCGGTGACCAGCGAGCGCGCCGCGTGGGCGACATCGTCACAGTCAACATTGACATCGACGACCGCGCCCAGACGCAGAACAGCACGACGCGCAGCCGCTCCAACGACATCTCCGGCGGCGTCTCCAACTTCTTCGGGCTGGAAAACAGCCTCGGTCAGGCCTTCCCCGGCGGCTTCGACCCGCAGAACCTGGTCGGCCTGGAGGGTGAGTCCAATGCCGCCGGGACGGGCAGCGTGGTCCGGTCCGAGCGGGTCAACCTGACCATCGCCGCCGTCGTCACCGACGTGTTGTCGAACGGCAATCTGGTCATCCAGGGCCGGCAGGAAGTGCGCACGAACCGCGAGGTGCGCGAGCTGACGGTCGCCGGCATCGTGCGGCCCGAGGACATCTCTTCCGGCAACACGATCCAGCACACCCAGATCGCCGAGGCCCGCATCTCCTACGGCGGTCGTGGCGACATCAGCCGCGTTCAGGCCACGCCCGCCGCCCAGTCTCTGGTGGAACGTTTCAGCCCGTTCTGACGGTCGCGTCACGGCCAGGCGGAAACCCTTGTCGGGCAGGCGCGTTTGCCGATCAGACGCGAGTCCCTCCATGTCAAGGATTCTGATCCCTGCCGCCGCCGAACCTGACAAGGCCGTGATCGCCGGCGTCTTCGCCCCCTGCGCGAAGACGGCCGCCTGGCGCTCTGCTAGCCTGCGCACTCAAACAGGGGGCCGGTCATGACCATCGCCGCAGGATTCGCCGCTGCCTTGACCCTGTTGGCCCAGACGCCGCTCACCGCCTGGACCTGGACCCTTTATGAGAACACGGGGACCGTGGTTCTGGCCCATGAGGTCCCCGACACCGCACAGCTGCGCGCCACCCTGGAGTGCGAACCCGGATCTGGTGCCGTCGAGGTGGTTCTCTATGATTTCGGTGCCGTCGCCGAGTTCGCCCGGCTGCGCGCCGGCCCCGCCACCGCGACGTCCGAGGCGGAACAGGGCGCGAACCGGTCGATCCGGGTCGGCCTGCCTATCGACCACCCTGGCTTCGCCGCCTTCGCCAGTTCCGGCCGACTGACCATCTCTTCGGGCGAGCGTTCGGCGACGGTGACGGTCGACCGGGCAAATCTTGCCAAACTGCGCCGCTTCGGCGAACTGTGTGCAGGCTGATCGCCCGGGACATCCACATGCGCGCCCTCCGCCTTCTCGTCGTCGCCCTGGCCGGCGCCGCCGCCTGCGCCTGCGCCTCGGTGGAACCCCAGCCTCTGGCCCCCAGCCCGGATCCCGCGCCGTCCGGGGCGCCCCAGCCCGTTGAGGGGTACGACTGGTATCTCGGCGAGGAAGACGACGCCCTTTGGCTGGGCTACGGCCTCGCCGACAGCGACGACATCTGGCTGGCCATGACCTGCCTGCGCGGCAGCGGACGGATGGAGCTCGAGCAGCATCTCGACATGGGTCCGGACCGGGCCGTCGTCCTGGAGTCCGGCGGTGAGACCGAGCGCTGGCCTGCGCGCGGCGAGTATTCGGAAATGCTGGGCGGCGACATTCTGGTCGCCCAGGTGCCGACCGACCACCCCGTGTTCCTGCGCTTCCGCCGGCTGGGCTGGATGGCTGCCAATGGGCAGAAGGCGCGGGTAACGATGGCGGCCCATCCCGGCTCGCCGGCGCGGATCGAACGCTTCTTCACCGCCTGCGGCTGAGGCCCGGCTTGACCGCTCCCCGTGCCGAGCCTCACCTTGGGTGTCGACCGGGGACCTTGACCATGCATCGCTTCTTCCTGACGGCCGGGGCCACGGCCCTTCTGCTCGCGGCCTGCGCGTCCAACGGAGCGCCACTTCCGGGTCCGCAGGTCGTGCAGGCCGCCGCGACGCCACTGGCCGCGCTGATCGCCGACTATGAGACCTATCTGCGCCGCAACGACCCCATCAGGTCCGGTCGCGAGGGCGACGCCGCCGCCCAGGCGCGTCTGCCTGACCAGTCCCGCGAAGGCGAACTGGCCCGCCGGCCGGTGCTCGTCGCCTTCAAGACCCGGCTGGACGCGGTGGACGCCATGGCCCTGTCGCTGGACGACCGCATCAACCACGCCCTGCTGGGCCGGCTGATCACCCGCGAGATCGAGGGCATCGACCTCGACACGCGCAGGCTGGCCTTCAACTCCGAGGGCGGGGTCGGCCAGTCAGCGGCCTATTTCGCCTCGGTCACCCGCATTTCCAGCCGTCAGGACGCCGAGAACTGGCTGACCCGCATGGCCGCCCTCCCCGGCCTTTACGCGGCCTCCACCGCCAACGCTCGCCGCGGGCTGGAGACCGGCATGATCCAGCCGGCGTCCGTCGTCGCCAGCGCCATCTCCCTGGCCGAGACCGACGCGGCCCTGACCCTGGAGGCCGATCCCCTGATGCGGCCTTTCGCCAGTCTGCCGGCCTCCATTCCGGCCCAGGAACAGGCGGCGTTGCGCGCGCGCGCCATGGACCTGATCGCCGCAGAGGTCATGCCGGCCCGCCGTGCCTGGCTGGCCTTCCTGAAGACCGACTATCTGCCCCGCGCGCCCGAGGCGCCGGGTCTCGGTCTGAAGCCCGGCGGTCGCGACATGTATGCCTGGCTGGTCCGCGGCTACACCACCACCGGCATGACCCCCGACGAGGTTCACGCCCTCGGCCTGCAGGAGGTCGCCCGCATCCGCGCCCGCATGGATGTGGAGATGCGCGCCTCGGGCTGGACCGGCGACTTCGCGGGCTTTCTGAACTTCCTGCGCACCGATCCCCGGTTCTACGCCACCAGCCGCGAGCAGTTGCTGGAAAAGGCGTCGGAGATGTCCAAGCGGGCCGACGACGGTCTGCCGGCCCTGTTCGGGACCCTGCCCCGCACCCCCTATGGCGTGCGCCCTGTGCCGCGCGAGATCGAGGCGACCTACACCACCGGCCGCTATTTCCCCGGCTCGCTGAGCGGCGGCGTCGCCGGCGGCTATATCGTCAACACCGGCCAGCTGGACCAGCGACCTCTGTATGAACTGCCCGCCCTGACCCTGCACGAGGCAGTGCCGGGCCACCACCTGCAGATCGCCCTGCAGCAGGAGGCCGCGGCCCAGCCCTATTTCCGGCGCGCCGCCGACGTCACCGCCTTCACCGAGGGCTGGGGTCTGTACGCCGAGTTCCTGGGCGAGGAGATGGGCTTCTACCGCACGCCCTACGAACGGTTCGGCCGGCTGTCCTATGAGATGTGGCGCGCCTGCCGGCTGGTGGCCGACACGGGCATGCACTGGCTGGGCTGGTCGGTCGACCAGGCCCGCGCCTGTTTCCGTGACAACTCCGCCCTGGCCCCGCACAACATCGAAACGGAGCTGCAGCGCTACGTCGGCTGGCCGGGCCAGGCCACGGCCTACAAGGTCGGCGAGATCCGCCTGCGCGACATTCGGGCCCGCGCCGAGGCAGCGCTGGGCGACGCCTTCGACGTCCGTCGCTTCCACGACGCCCTGCTGGTCGACGGCCCCCTGCCGCTCGACCTGCTGGACCTGCGCATGGACGCCTGGATCAGTTCGGAGCGGGCGCGCCTGCCGGCATCTTGAGGTTCAGGTCCTCATAGGGCGTGGTCGGCGTCTGTCCGGGCGGCAGGGCCGTCGGTGCCGGCGTGCCGGGCTCACCGGGCAGGCTGCGGATGTAGCGATAGATCGCGCGCTTGTCGGCCTCGTGCATGGCGTTGACGCTGGGCCACGGCATGATCGGCAGGGCCTTGCGCGTGCTCAGCATCTCGACCCACGCGTCCTCGGTCATATTGGCCGTGGTCAGGCGCAGGTTGTGGGCATAGGTCGTGCCCCACGGCCCGTTGTAGCCGGTGCGACCGCCGGTCAGCCACTCGGCCTCGGGCGTCTTGCCGCCGCTCTGGATATAGCCCGGCGTGTGGCAGTCGTTGCAGCCCCCGACCACCACCAGATAGCGCCCGGCGTCGATCGCGCTGTCGGCCACCACCTGGGCTCCTTCGCCCCGGACCGAGGTCTTCACCTCGAGCCCGTCACAGGCCGTCAGAGCCAGAACGCCCGCGCCCGCCACCATAAGTCTGATCATGTCGCCCTCCCCGGCTGGCACCAGAGAACCGCGTTTCGCCTCACCGGACAAGCCGCCTTCAGCCGAGGCCGAGTTCGGCCCGGGCCTTCCTCGTCAATTTCGCGGCGATCAGACCGTGCGCAGTGGCCAGATGCCCGGCCAGTTCGTCGTCCGGCCAGTCGGCGGGGTTCGCCAGATGCACCCACCGGGCCCGGGCCAGATAGGGTGCCGGGACCGCCCGGCCGCTTTCGGTCAACACCACATAGGCGATGTCCGAGACCTTGAAGCTCAGGCCGCGGCTCCCGCTGACAAGGGCGAACATGCGTCCGCCGACCTTGTAGACGTCGTAGTCCTCGCCGAACGAATGCTCGAGGGTCACGGCGGGCAGGGCCCGGCAGACCCGGCCGATTCCCGCCCGGTCCATCAGGCCGTGACGCCGATGCCGATGGGGCAAACCACCCCCGTACCGCCGATGCCGCAATATCCGGCCGGGTTCTTGGCCAGATAGCCCTGGTGATAGTCCTCGGCGAAATAGTAGTCGCCCAGCGGCGCGATCTCGGTGGTGATCTCGCCGCGCCCGGCCTTCGACAGGGCGGCCTGATAGGCGTCACGCGACGCCTCGGCCTCGGCCTGCTGTGCCGCGTCGACATGGTAGATCGCCGAGCGATAGGTGGTGCCCACATCATTGCCCTGGCGCATGCCCTGGGTCGGGTCGTGGTTCTCCCAGAAGGCCTTCAGCAGTTCGGCGTAGCTGGTCTCGTGCGGATCAAAGACCACCTGCACCACCTCCGCATGGCCGGTGCGGCCGGTGCAGGTCTCCTCATAGGTCGGATTGGGCGTGATGCCGCCGGAATAGCCGACCGAGGTCACCCAGACCCCCGGCAGCTGCCAGAAGATCCGTTCCACGCCCCAGAAGCAGCCCATGCCGAAGACGGCGGTCTGAAACCCCTCCGGATGCGGCCCCTTCAGCGGGCGGCCGGTGACGAAATGCACCTCATCCGTCTTCAGGGGCTCGACCCGCCCCGGCAGGGCGGTCTCGGCGGTGGGCAGGGTGACTTTCTGGCTGAGCATGGGGATCCCTCCGAACAGGTTCATGCCGCAGATATGGGGAGCCACGCCACGCTTGCCGAGAGGGGCCACGTGTTCTAATCAGCGCCCCTCCCGCCGGACCGACCTTCGGCGGGTCACGCAAGGCCGTGAACGGACAGGTGGCGGAGTGGTCGATCGCGCACGCTTGGAAAGCGTGTGTAGGTGAAAGCCTACCGAGGGTTCGAATCCCTCTCTGTCCGC
>CAMCIP010000131.1 GCA_945874855.1 Brevundimonas vancanneytii | reverse complement strand
CCGCCATCGCCATTGTCATCCAGGCGCCGGAAGCTGCGCAGCATCCGGTCCGTAAACTGGGCGACGGTCGCGCCGCCGGGAGTCTCGACGGCAGGGGGGGCCACCGGGCGGTCGGGATCGGCGGGAATGCCCTGCGGCGCTGGCGGGGGATCCTGGGTCGCGCTGGCGGCGAGGGCCGGCGTAGGGGGCGCGGCGGCCGGAGCGCCCGCCTCCGGACCGGCGGCGTCTGCGGACGGCGAGGTCGCGGCCTCGGCCCCGGGCTCGGGGGCCCCACAGGCGGCCAGGGCGAGGGCCAGCGGCAGGGCGATCAGGGCGGTGCGGGTCATGGCGGGCTCCAGGGGCGTTTCGGTCCAGACTTGCACGTTCCGACCGCCGATGTCCTTCGCGACACGGCGGATTTTCCTTGCCAAATGACATAAGGATATCTTTATATAAGGACATGACATTTGACGCTGAAACCCTGCTGGAGGCCCTGCGCGCGGCCGGAGAGCCGACGCGTCTGCGCATCCTCGCCCTGCTGGCCACCGAGGAACTGTCGGTGATGGAGCTGTCGGGCGTGCTGGAGCAGAGCCAGCCGCGGGTGTCGCGTCACCTGAAGCTGATGGCCGACGCCGGCCTGATCGACCGCTTCCCCGACGGGGCGCGGGTCTACTACCGCCTGTCGTCCGAGGTCCGGGCCCGTCGCCTGACGGACGCCATCCTCGATCTGCTGGACGATGCGGCGGGCGAACAGGACCAGCGGCGTCTGGATCAGGTGCGGCGCGCCCGCGAGGCCGAGGCCAAGGCCTATTTCGAACAGGTCGCGCCCAGCTGGGACCGCATCCGGTCGCTCTATGTCTGCGAAAGCGCGGTCGAGGCCGCGATCCTGAAGGCGGCCGGCGACGGCCCGTTCGACCGCGTGGTCGACCTGGGCACGGGGTCAGGGCGGATGCTGACCCTGCTGGGGCGGCGTGCGCGCATGTCCATCGGTCTCGACCTGAGCCAGAACATGCTCAACATCGCCCGCGCCAATGTGGCCCGCGAGGGGCTGGAGCGGGTCGAACTGCGTCACGGCGACATCCTCGCCACCCGCCTGCCCGAGCACAGCGCCGATCTGGTGGTGGTGCATCAGGTCCTGCACTATCTGCCCGATCCCGCCGCCGCCGTCGCCGAGGCGGCGCGACTGGTGCGGCCCGGCGGGCGTCTGCTGATCGTCGACTTCGCCCCGCACCGGCTGGAGCAGCTGCGCGACGAGCATCAGCATCGCCGGCTGGGGTTCTCGGACGCCGAAATCGCCCGGTGGCTGGAGGACGGTGGGCTGGGCGCCGGCGACGCCGTGGCCCTGGCCCCCGACGCCGAAGGGCTGACCGTCTGCGTCTGGACGGGCCAGCGCGAAACCGCAGTGGAGGCCCGCGCGGCATGACCCAACCTCTCAGCCTTTCCGCCGCGCGCGCCATGTTGCTGTCGCCGCTCGGGCCCGTCGCCCGTGCCGGCCTGGACGGCTCGCGGCCGCGCGTGTCGTTCGAATTCTTCCCGCCCAAGAGCGAGGAGGCGGAGGCCAATCTGTGGAAGGCCGTCACCCGTCTGGCCCCGCTGCAGCCCGAGTTCGTCTCGGTCACCTACGGCGCCGGCGGCTCCACGCGCGAACGCACCCACCGCACCGTCCAGCGCATCCTGGCCGAAACGGCCCTGAAGCCGGCCGCCCACCTGACCTGCGTTGAGGCCAGCCGTGACGAGGTCGACCAGGTCATCGCCGACTACAAGGCCATCGGCGTGGACCATATCGTCGCCCTGCGCGGCGACCCGCCGGGCACGGCCGGCATCGGCGGTGCCTATCAGCCGCGCGCCGACGGCTATGCCAACGCCACCGAACTGGCCCGGGCCATCCAGCGCGTCGGCGGCTTCCAGACCAGCGTCGGCGTCTATCCGGAAAAGCACCCGGAAAGCCCCTCGATCGACCATGACATCGACGTGCTGAAGGCCAAGGTCGATGCCGGCGCCACCCGCGCGCTGAGCCAGTTCTTCTTCGACATCGACGCCTTCCTGCGGTTCCGCGACCGCATACGGGCGGCGGGCGTGACCATTCCGCTGATCCCCGGGATCATGCCCGTGTCGAATTTCGCGGGCCTGCAGCGCATGAGCGCGGCCTGCGGCGCCTCGGTCCCCGCCTGGCTGGCCGCCCTGTTCGACGGCCTCGATGACGACCCGGAGACGCGCAAGCTGCTGGCCGCCTCGGTCGCCGCCGAGACCTGTGCCCGCCTGCAGGAAGAGGGCTTCGCCGACTTCCACTTCTACACGCTGAACCGTGCCGACCTCGTCTATGCGATCTGCCGCGTGCTGGGCGTCCGCGAACAGAAGGTTGCCGCCTGATGGCCCTCACCCGTCCCGAGCGTATCGCCGCCCTGCATCAGGCGGCCAGGGAACGCATCCTGGTCCTCGACGGATCCTGGGGCGTGATGATCCAGAGGCGGGAGCTGACCGAGGCGGATTTCCGCGGCGACCGCTTCACGGCCCACAATGGCCAGATGAAGGGCAATAACGACATCCTGTGCCTGACCCGGCCGGACGTCATCGCCGACCTCCACGACCAGTATTTCGCCGCCGGCGCCGACATCTCCGAGACCAACACCTTCTCGGCCACGGTGATCGCCCAGGACGACTACCAGCTCGAGGCCGACGCGGTCCGGGACATCAATCTGGAGGGCGCGAAACTGGCCCGCGCCTCGGCCGACCGCTGGACGGAGAAGGAGCCGCACAGGCCGCGCTTCGCCGCCGGTTCGATCGGGCCGCTGAACAAGATGCTGTCGATGTCGTCGGACGTGAACGACCCCGGCGCGCGGCTGGTGACCTTCGACCAGGTCTATGACACCTATCGCCATCAGGTGCTGGCCCTGAACGAGGGCGGCGTCGACCTCTATCTGATCGAAACCATCACCGACACGCTCAACTGCAAGGCCGCGATCAAGGCGATCAAGGACCTTGAGGACAAGGGGATGGAGCCCCTGCCGATCTGGATTTCGGGCACCATCACCGACCGCTCGGGGCGGACCCTGTCGGGCCAGACGGCCGAGGCCTTCTGGAACAGCGTGCGCCACGCCAAACCCTTCGCCATCGGCTTCAACTGCGCCCTGGGCGCCGATCTGATGCGGCCCTTCATCGCCGAGCTGAGCCGCGTGGCCGACACCCTGGTCGCCGCCTATCCCAACGCCGGCCTGCCCAACGCCATGGGCCAGTATGACGAGGAGCCGCACCAGACGGCCCACTTCATCGAGGAGTGGGCGGCGTCGGGTCTGGTCAATATCGTCGGCGGCTGCTGCGGCACGACGCCGGAGCATATCCGGCACACGGCGGAGGCGGTGTCCAAACTGCCGACGCGGGTGATCCCGGAGCGGCCGGTGGCCATGCGGCTGTCGGGGCTGGAACCCTTTGAGCTGGTAGCCTGATGCGCCCCACCTTCATCAACGTCGGCGAGCGGACCAACGTCACCGGCTCGGCCAAGTTCCGCAAGCTGGTCGTCGATGGCGACTACGCCGCCGCCCTCGACGTCGCCCGGCAACAGGTCGAGGCCGGCGCCCAGATCATCGACGTCAACATGGACGAGGGGCTGCTGGACGGCGCCGTGGCCATGCGGACCTTCCTCAACCTGATCGCGGCCGAGCCGGATATCGCCCGTGTGCCGGTGATGATCGACTCCTCCAAATGGGAGGTGATCGAGGCCGGACTCAAGTGCGTCCAGGGCAAGCCGATCGTCAATTCCATCTCGATGAAGGAAGGCGAGGACGCGTTTCGCGAACAGGCGGTCAAATGCCTGCGCTACGGCGCCGCCGTGGTGGTCATGGCCTTCGACGAGGTGGGCCAGGCCGACACCGCCGCCCGCAAGATCGAGATCTGCACCCGGGCCTATCGCATCCTGGTGGATGAGGTCGGCTTCCCGCCCGAGGACATCATCTTCGACCCCAACATCTTCGCCGTGGCGACGGGGATCGAGGAGCACGACAACTACGCCGTCGACTTCATCGAGGCGACGCGGGTCATCAAGGCCACCCTGCCCTGGGCCCGCGTCTCGGGCGGCGTGTCGAACGTCTCGTTCAGCTTCCGCGGCAATGAGCCGGTGCGCCGGGCGATCCACAGCGTCTTCCTCTACCACGCCATCCAGGCGGGCATGGACATGGGCATCGTCAACGCGGGCGACCTGCCCGTCTATGACGACATCGAGCCGACGCTGAAGGAAGCCGTCGAGGACGTGATCCTGAACCGGCCGCAGCGGACGAATGCGTCCAACACCGAGCGGCTGGTCGACCTCGCCCCGAACTACAAGGGCGACAAGGGCGCGGCCCGCGTCGTCGATCTGACGTGGCGCGAGGCCCCGGTCGGCAAGCGCATCGAGCACGCCCTGGTCAACGGCATCACCGAATTCATCGAGGCCGACACCGAGGAGGCGCGGCTGGCCAGCGAACGGCCGCTGCACGTCATCGAGGGCCCGTTGATGGACGGGATGAATGTGGTCGGCGACCTGTTCGGCGCGGGCAAGATGTTCCTGCCGCAGGTGGTGAAGTCGGCCCGGGTGATGAAACAGGCCGTGGCCTGGCTGGAACCCTTCATGGAGGCCGAAAAGGCCGGCAAGCCGCGCGAGCAGGCGGGGCGCATCCTGATGGCCACGGTCAAGGGCGACGTCCACGACATCGGCAAGAACATCGTCGGCGTGGTCCTGCAGTGTAACAACTATGAGGTCATCGACCTGGGCGTCATGGTCCCGGCCGACCGCATCCTGGACGCCGCCAAGGAGCACAACGTCGACATCATCGGCCTGTCCGGCCTGATCACGCCGAGCCTGGACGAGATGGTGTTCGTGGCGCGCGAGATGGAGCGGCGCGGCTTCGACATCCCCCTGCTGATCGGCGGCGCCACCACCAGCCGGACCCATACGGCCGTGAAGATCGAGCCGGCCTATCACCGCGGCTCGACGACCTATGTGGTGGATGCGTCGCGCGCCGTCGGCGTCGTCTCGGGTCTGCTGTCGAAGACCGAAAAGGCGAAGAACGAGGCCGCGACCCGCGACGAATACATCCGCATCCGCGAGCAGTACGCCCGGGGTCAGGAGGTCAAGGCGCGCACCACCCTGGCCACGGCACGCGCGAACCGGCTCACCGTGGACTGGACCGCGCCGCGGCCCGCCGCTCCGTCATTCATCGGTACACGGACGTTTGAAGCCTGGGATCTGGCCGACCTCGCCGACCACATCGACTGGACTCCCTTCTTCGCCAGCTGGGAGCTGATCGGCCGCTATCCCCAGATCCTCGACGACGAGATCGTCGGCTCCGCCGCGCGCGACCTGTTCAGGGACGCCCGGGCCATGCTGACCCGGATCATCGAGGAGAAGTGGTTCACGGCGAAGGGCGTCGTGGGCTTCTGGCCGGCCAATGCCGTCGAGGATGACGTCGTGGTCTGGACTGACGAGACCCGCACCACCGAACTGGCCCGCTTCCACACCCTGCGCCAGCAGATCGCCAAGTCGAACGGCAAGCCCAACTCGGCCCTGTCGGACTTCGTGGCCCCCCTTGGCGACTCTGGTGGCCAGGACTGGATCGGCGCCTTCGCCGTCACGGCCGGCCATGGCGAGCTGGAAGTCTCGAAACGGTTCAAGGACGCCGGCGACGACTATTCCGCCATCATGGCCGCGGCCCTGGCCGACCGCCTCGCCGAGGCCTTCGCCGAGCGCCTGCACAAGGAGGTGCGCACGGCCCTGTGGGGCTATGCGCCGGATGAGGCCACCACGGTCGACGACCTGATTGCCGAGCAATATCAGGGCATCCGCCCCGCCCCGGGCTATCCGGCCCAGCCGGACCACACCGAAAAGGCGACCTTGTTCCGTATACTGAATGCCGAAACCGAGGCCGGCATGGCCCTGACAGAATCCTTCGCCATGACCCCGCCGTCATCGGTGTCAGGCCTGTATTTCGGCCATCCCGCCAGCCACTATTTCGGCGTCGGCAAGATCGACCGCGACCAGGTCGAGGACTATGCCCGCCGCAAGGGCTGGGATGTGGAGACATGCGAACGCTGGCTGGCCCCGATCCTGAACTATGAGCCCGGGGCGGCGGCGCGGGTGGAAGCGGCCTGATCATTTTCCCTCCCCTTCAGGGGAGGGAAAGCCGGACGTCATTCCAGCCCCACGTCCGCCAGAGTCGGGGGCGGGGCGGTGATGCCCAGGGTGATACGGCGCGCGGCGTGCTCGCACCGCCCGGGCAGGCCGAAGAACAGGCCGAAGGTCTGATCGCGCTGGACCGCATCGCCAGCCAGGATGGGGGCCCACATGCGGCGCGCCCCCTCGGCCGCAGCCTCGGCCTCGGCCAGGGCCTCTGGCGACTGCGCCGCCCGACCCG
>CAMCIP010000130.1 GCA_945874855.1 Brevundimonas vancanneytii | reverse complement strand
CCCTGGTGCGGGTGATGCCCACCACGGGCGTCGCCCGGGGCGAGGGCGTGGCCGCCATCTGGGCCGCGACGCTCGCGGGTCGGGCCATGGGACATGCCCTGTTCGCCCGGGTGGCCCAGGTCGTGGATCTGGATGACGAGGCCCTCATGGACGCGGCGACCGCCACGGCAGGATCGGCCCCGGCCTTCCTTCTGTCCCTGGTTCAGGCCCTGGCCCGGGCCGGCACCGCTCACGGCTTGTCCGAGGCGGCAGCGACGGCCCTGGCGCGGGGTGCCCTTCGCTCCGCCGCCGCGGGGGTCGCGGGCGAGGAGACGCTGGAACAGTTGATCGACCGTGTCGCCTCGCCCGGCGGCACGACCCGGGCGGGACTGGACGCCTCGGCCGCCCACATGGACGCAGCCGCGCAGGCGGCGATCGGCGCGGCGATCAGACGGGCCGGTGAACTCGGCTAGAGCAGCCGACCCGAGGTCAGGCCTGTCGCGAACCGCGAATAGGCGCGCTCGGCGTCCTGCCAGGTACCGAAGCCCATGACTTCCGAGATTGAGTGGCTGTACCAGTCATAGCGTCGGATCGGCTGGACTGTGCCATCGGCCAGGATGACCTCGCCTTCGATCTCCGCCCCGCCGATGGAGACGCTGCGGTGATAGTCCAGCCCGGGCCTGTCGGTCAGCTGCTTGAAGGTGGGGCGGTTCGGGCGGACATCCAGCAGCACCAGTTTGACGGTCGCGCCCGCGAAGCGGGCGTCGCGGCTCAGGGCGCGCTCCACGACCTCGCCGAGGCGATCGGCCTGGCGCTCCACCTCCTGGACGCCGTAGTCAAGGGCATCGCGACGGAGCTCGCCCCCGATTTCCACAGTGACGGTCTGGGCCTGGGCAGCGCCGGCGAGGGCGGCGACGGCGGCGAGGGACGCGAGAAAGGCTGTACGGCGCATGGCGGCATCCTTTGCGGTCAGGACAGCAATAATGCTCCCTTCCGGCGGGAATTTGAAGGGGGTCAGCCGGGCAGGCGAAGCGAGGCCTTCAGGCCGCCCAGGGGGCTGCGGTCCAGGGTGATGTCGCCGCCGTGCCCGCGCGCCACGTCGCGGGCGATGGCGAGACCGAGGCCCACGCCCTTGCGGTTCTGGTTGCGCGAGGGGTCGAGCCGCGAGAAGGGCCGGAAGGCTTCCTCATGGAGGTCCTCGGGAATGCCCGGGCCGTCATCTTCCACGGCGATCTCCAACCCTCCGGAGGGCAGCAGGCGGGCGCTCAGTCGCACGGTCTCGCCATGGGCGGCGGCGTTGTCGGCGAGGTTTGACAGGGCGCGGCGAAAGGCCAGGGGCCGCACGACGGCGGTCAGACCGTCGGGCGCCTCCACCTGAACCGTCGCGCCCGAACGGCGGACGTCCTCGCCGGCCTGGGCCAGCAGGGCGGCGACGGACAGGGACTGCGCCCCCTCTCCGGCCTCGCCGCGGGCGAAGGCCAGATATTCGTCGATCATATGCTCCATCTCGTCGAGGTCGCCCTTCATGGCGGCGGCCCGTTTGAACGGCGGGGCCAGGGCCAGTTCGAGCCGGAGACGGGTCAGGGGCGTTCGCAGGTCGTGGCTGACCGAGGCCAGCAGGGCCGTGCGCTGTTCGATGTGCCGCTGGATCCGTTCGCGCATCGCCATGAAGGCCTGGGCTGCCGCCCGGACCTCGCGCGCGCCGTGCGGTTTGAACCGTTCCTGGCTCTCGCCGCGACCGAAGGCCTCGGCGGCGTCGGCGAGACGTTCGATGGCGCGCACCTGATTGCGGATGAACAGGATGGCTATGGTCATCAGCAGGGCCGTCGCGGCCAGCAACCAGACCACGAAGATGTGCGCCTGGGTCGCCACCGCCCGCTCACGCGGCGCGATGATCCGAAGGACGCCGCCCGCCTGCTGGACCTGGATGTCGACGTAGGCGGGGTAGCGGGTGGTGTCGAACCAGAAGGGTTGGTCCAGCTTGGCCGCCAGGGCCCCCTCCAGTGAGCGATCGACGACGCCTATCGGTCCGCGGCGGCGCTCCGCGGGGAGGACGCGGTCTTCCTGAAAGGCGACCGACAGGGACATGTTCCGCTCGGCCCGCTCCGCCAGGTCCTCCAGGCCCTCGGGCGTGGGGTTGCCGCGCCAGGTCTCCGACGCCCAGGCCACATCGCCGGCCAGGCCTTCGGACAGGCGGGCGTTCACTGTCTGCCAGTGTGCGTCGAAGAAGCCCCAGGTGACTGCCACCTGCATGATGGTGACCGGCAGGACGATAATCAGCAGCGACCGCCCCCACAGGCTGGTCGGCAGCCGGCGCTTCAGCAACCGCTTCCACAGGGCGGGCGGCAGCAGCTTCATCGGGTCAGTCCGGGGCCAGCATATAGCCGACGCCCCGCACGGTCTGCAGATAGCGCGGGTTCTTGGGGTCGGCCTCCAGCTTGCGGCGCAGACGGGTTACCTGGACGTCGACGGCCCGGCCCGTGATGTCGGCCGTGTCGGGCGACAGGCTGATGCGTTCCACCGGCGCGTGGGCGTGAATGGCCAGGGTCTTGAGCAGCTGGGCCTCGGCCTCGGTGAGCCGTTGCAGGGCTCCGCCGCGCGACAGCTCCAGCCGCTCCATGTCGAACACCGCGTCCCCCATGCGGATCTCGCGCGGAGTCAGGGGCTTGCCCCCGGTCCGGCGGAGGATGGCCTCGACCCTCAGCGCCAGCTCACGCGGCTCAAAGGGCTTGGACATGTAGTCGTCGGCCCCCCGTGACAGGCCTTCGATCCGGTCGTTGGGCTCGCCCCGCGCGGTCAGCAGCAGGACCGGCGTCTTCGACGTCTCGGCCTTGCCGCGGACCCAGGTGGTCAGGTCCAGACCGCTCTCGCCGGGCATCATGACGTCCAGCACCACCAGATCGAACTCGATCAGCTCCATCAGGCGGCGCGCGGCAGCGGCGTGGGCGGCGCCGGTGACACGATATCCCTCGCAGCCAAGGAACTCCTTGATCAGTTCGCGGATGCGGTCGTCGTCGTCGACGATCAGCAGATGGCGGCCCAAGCCGGGGCCGGCCACGGGCCCCGAACGGCTGCTCGCGCGTGCGTCGCTCAGCCCCATCTGCGGCCTGTGGCGTTGACGGGCTCGACCTGGAGCGGTCTAACCCGGTGAGTTTTGCGGGAGACGACGTTCAATGGCCTTCGTTCCTTTCGACGATCGTGACGGCTGGATCTGGATGGATGGCGATTTCGTGTCCTGGAGAGACGCGAAAACGCACGTTCTGACCCATGCCCTTCACTACGGTTCGTCGGTGTTCGAGGGGGAGCGTATGTACGCCGGCGAAATCTTCAAGCTGACCGAGCATTCCGAGCGCCTCGCGCGGTCGGCGAACTTGCTCGACTTCGACCTGCCGTACAGCGTGGCCGAGATCGACCGGGCCTGCAAGGAAACGTGCGAGAAGATGGGGTTTTCGGACTGCTATGTGCGTCCGGTAGCCTACCGCGGTCCCGAACAGGTCAGCGTCACCGCCGGAGCGACAAAGATCCATGTCGCCATCGCCGCCTGGGACTGGCCCAGCTATTTCGACGCGGAGACCAAGGCGAAGGGCATCCGGCTGGAGTGGGCCAAATGGCGCCGCCCCGACCCGCTGACCGCACCCTCCGCGGCCAAGGCCGCAGGTCTGTACATGATTTGCACCCTGTCCAAGACAGCGGCCGAGAAGCGCGGTTTTTCAGACGCCATGATGCTGGACTGGCGCGGCTATGTGGCCGAGGCGACCGGGGCCAACGTCTTCTTCGTGCAGGACGGCGTGATCCACACGCCCCCGGTCGACGCCATCCTGGACGGCATCACGCGCCAGACGGTGATCGCCCTGGCCCAGGCCAAGGGCATCGAGGTGGTGGTCCGCCACATCCGGCCCGAGGAACTCGCGGGCTTCACCGAATGCTGGCTGACCGGCACAGCGGCCGAGGTCACGCCGGTGTCGGAGATCGGCGAATACCGGTTCACCCCGGGCGACCTCAGCCTGGGGCTGATGGAGGACTATTCGCGGCTGGTGCGACGAGTGGCGTAGTCGCTCACCAGCGTAAGGCCATCCGCCCCACGGCGGCACCGAGGGCTGCCGCCGCAGCCACGCCGAGGGTGTACCAGACGGCCACGAAGGCGGCGGTGGCTTCCGGGCAGTGCAGGCCGTAGGCGGTGGCTGCCAGTCCGCCGGAGACCGCGCCCAAGGCTGCGCCGGACAGAGCCGGCCGGGTCGGAGCCAGGCGTCTGGCCGACAGCCAGACCATGGGCGCGGAGATCAGGGCGCTGCCGAGGATGTTCAGAGAGCATTCGCGCCAGCTCCAGCCCAGCAGGTCGTCGAGGCGAAGCTCGGCCGGCAGGCGGAGCAGTTCGACCACGCCCGCCGCGGCGGCCACCATGACGACGGCGGCCAGGGCAAGGGCCGGGCGCCGGGCGGAGGCGCCGGGCCGGCCGAGCCGGTCCAGCCACCACAGGGCGGCGGCCGACAGCGCCGCCGTATAGGTCGCCTTCAGCCAGAAGTTCGCGCCGGTCATGGCTTCGCCCAGGTCGCCGCGGGGACCGAGCGTCGCCAGCACGGCGGCGGCGGTGACCAGAAAGGCGAGGGCCAGCCACAGGGGCGCGGGCCGCGCCGCGCGGGCGGGCTCCAGGCCGAGGGCCAGGGCCTCGATGAGATCGTCCGTCTTCATGAACCAGCCCCCATTCTGGCCATCAGGGCCTTCAGGCCGCGATGGACACTGACCTTGGCGGCACCTTCAGTGAGGCCATTGCGGGCTGCGGCCTCGGCCATGCTGAATCCGCCGATGCGGACGTCCTCGATCAGCCGCCTCTGGCGGGCGGGCAGCAGGGACAGCACGCGGTCGAGGTCGCGGCGCATCGCCCCGTCCTCGACCGTATGGTCGGCGGCCGGCTCGCCCGCGTCCTCCAGCGGAGAGGTCGGGCGACGCGCCTGGCGGCGCATCGCGTCGATCATCTTGTGGCGCGCGACGGCATAGGCCCAGGCGGTGAAGGGCAGGGCGGGGTCGTAGGTGGCGCGCTTGGCATGCACGGCGATCAAGGTCTCCTGAATCAAATCCTCGACGTCGGCCTCGCGCCCACCCATCCGTTGACGGAAGAAGACCGTCAGCGGTCCTCTCAGCTCCGTCAGCAGCGCGCGCCAGGCCGCGGCGTCGCCGTTCAGGCCGCCGATCATCAGACGCTTGAGATGGGCTTCCCGTTCGACCACGCCGCCCCCGACTACGCCGCCATGCAGTCGGAGGTTACAGGGTCGTTCGTGAGAGCCGCCAGCCGATTTTTCCGGACACCGGGCGTAACCGGCGGGCGGTGCCTGGCGAACTCCGTCTCGACCCGCCGATGAGCGGGCGCCCCCACAGGAGACACCCATGAAAGCCCTCGCCCTGACTGCCGCCGGCACCGCCCTCGCCACCCTGACCGCCGGCGCCGCGGCCTTCGCCGCCCCGTCCGCCCCGGCCTTCGACGCCCAGAACGCGGAAAAGGAAAAGTGCTATGGCGTCTCGCGCGCCGGCCAGAATGACTGTGCTGCCGGCCCCGGCACCTCCTGTGCCGGCACCTCGACCCGTGACTGGCAGGGCAATGCCTGGAAGTTTGTTCCCAAGGGCACCTGCACGCGCATCGAGACCCCGCGCGGCAACGGCTCGCTGACGCCCATCGCCAACCGCTGATCCGGCGATGACCCCCCGATCGGCCGTCGCACCGCTCTTCCCCTCGGCAGGGCTGGGGCTGAAACCGCAGCACTATGCGGATGCCCTCGCCTGTGCGGCGGCCGGTCACGAGGCGGGCCTCTGGTTCGAGGTTCACCCGGAAAACTATATGGTCGACGGCGGGCCGCGTCTGGCCTGGCTCGCTGCAATCGGTGCCGAGGCGCCCCTGTCCCTGCACGGGGTCGGCCTGTCGCTGGCCGGCCCCGAGCGGCCGGACGCGGCGCATCTGGCCCGGTTCCGCGCCCTGATCGACCGGTTCGCGCCGGTCCGGGTATCGGAACATCTGGCCTGGTCCCGCGCAGGCGGAGTCTACATGCTCGACCTTCTGCCTGTTGCCCGGACGGACGGGGCCCTGGCCCTCATGTGCGCCCATGTGGCCGAGGCGCAGGACACCCTGGGGCGGCCCCTGCTGATCGAGAACCCGAGCGCCTATCTGGCGCTGGACCATGAGTGGGACGAGGTCGACTTCCTCCTCGAACTGGCGCACCGGACCGGCTGCGGCCTGCTGGTCGACGTCAACAATGTCTTCGTCGGCGCGGCCAATCTGGGACAGGACGCGGCCGACTGGATCGACCGCGTACCCGGAGACCTGGTGGGCGAGATCCATCTGGCCGGACATCGGCCGGACCCGATCCTCGGCGAGACCCTGCTGATCGATTCCCATGATGCGCCGGTAGATGATGCCGTCTGGG
>CAMCIP010000129.1 GCA_945874855.1 Brevundimonas vancanneytii | reverse complement strand
CATTCCGAGGATGAGTATCGGCTGGCCGAGCGCCGCGGGCTGGCCCGCACCGGCGACTGGACCAGCCACCCGGAAGTGCGCGACGCCCAGTCGGCCATCCAGTCGACCGAGCGGCTGGTACGGCTGGCGCGCGAGACGGGCGCGCGCATCCACGTGCTGCACGTTTCGACGGCGGAGGAGATCGCGTTTCTCGCCGGTCACCGGGACGTGGCCACGGTGGAGGTGACGCCCCAGCATCTGACACTGGATGGCGACGAGGCCTATGCGCGGATCAAGGCCCTGGCCCAGATGAACCCGCCGATCCGCAACCGCCCGCACATCGACGGCCTCTGGCGCGGCATCCAGCAGGGCGTTGTCGATGTGCTGGGATCCGACCACGCGCCACACACGCTGGAGGAAAAGGCGAGGCCCTATCCCGCCTCGCCGTCGGGCATGCCCGGGGTGCAGACCCTGGTGCCGGTCATGCTGACCCACGTGGCCGAGGGCCGGATGACGCTGGAGCGGTTCATCGATCTGACCAGTGCCGGTGCCCAGCGGGTGTTCGGCACGGCCGGCAAGGGCCGCATGGCCGAGGGCTATGACGCGGACCTGACCCTGGTGGACCTGAAGGCGCGCCGCACGATCACCCACGACCAGCAGGCCAGCCGCTGCGGCTGGACGCCCTTCGACGGCTTCGAAGCGGTCGGCTGGCCGATGGCGACAATCGTCCGCGGCCGGGTCGTCATGCAGGACGGCGAACTGATCGGCACGGCCCATGGCCGGCCGGTCAGTTTCATGGAGACCCTCAGCGCGGGCTGAGGATGAAGTCGGCGATGCCGTCCACCACCCAGGGGGCCAGCGGCAGATCGGGGTCGCTGTAGGTGGCGATGTTGGCGGCGCGCTCGGCGGGCGCGACCTTCAGCAGATGGTTGACGTCCACCCAGATGATCAGCTGTGCCGCCGGTTGCGCCGCCGCCAGAGCGTGCGCATCGGCCACCGTCGTCTGGATGTCCGTCTCGCCCTGGCCGATGAACACGGGCCCGTCGTAGGCCGCGATCAGGGCGGCGGGATCCAGCGCCAGCATGCCGATCAGGAAGGGCTGGACGGATGGCCGGAGCAGGGCCGCCAGCGCCGGTGGCGTGTCGGCGACCAGCTCGCCCGCCTCCAGCCGGGCCAGGGCGTCGAAGGCCTGTGTCCTCATCGGCTCGGGCAGTTGCGGACCGAGTTGCTCCTCCAGGATGACCCTGGGCCTGCGCCCCATGCCGGACAGAAGGACCAGTCCGCAGATGCCCTCGGGGCTGCGCGCCGCCGCCATCTGGGCCACGCCCGCCCCCTCGCTGTGGCCGATCAGCCAGACGCAGTCCCGGCCCGTCCGGGTTCGCGTCTCCGCGGCGAAGGCGAGGGCGTCGTCGACCATATGTTCGAACCTCAGGTCGGCCTCACTGCCCAGTGAGGCCCGGCTCTCGCCCGCCCCCCGCTTGTCGTAGCGAACCGTCGCCACCCCCTGCGCTGCCAGCCCTTCGGCGAGCAGGCGGTAGGTTCCCGCTGACACGCCCAGCGGACTGTTGCCGTCGCGATCGGTCGGGCCGGATCCGGCGATGATCACGGCCACCGCCCGGGTGGGTTCATCCGGCGTCAGCAGGGTCCCGTAGAGGGGGCCGGTCGGGCTCTCCACGCTCACCGGTGTGGCGGTGGGGTCCGTCAGCGTCAGGGCTGCGGCAAGCACGAGGGACAGCATGGCGGTCTCCTTTGGGATCGGTCAGAACGGTTGCCTGTCGGGGTCCCGGTCCCAGACGCGCCAGCTCTCGAAAACAGCGGCGGCCGCGGCCAGAAGGATGGCGACGATCAGGATCTGGAAGGCAAGCGGCTGCGGGGCGAACGGCGCCGCGACGAGGGCCGAAAGGCCGATCAGGCTGAACAGCCGGCCCACGAGACGGTTGGAACGATCCCAGGCCAGACGGCTCTTCAGGGCCCAGGGCGTCCGCACGCCCGCGATCGGGTTCGGTCCCACCCGCCCCACCACCGCGCCGATGATCAGAAGAAAAAGGCCCAGCCCGGCCGTGGGCGCCTCATCTGCGATCGTGGTCACACCCATCAGGCTGGCGGACGTCGCCATGAGGGCGACCGCCGTCATCGACACAACGATCAGCAACTGGCCGGCCCGCAGGGACCGGGCGCGGGCGGCGTCGGCGGCCCCCCGGGCGGAAAGGCCCATGCCCATGCCCAGCACGGCCGTGATGAAGGCGAGCAGGCCGAGCAACAGGGCCACGGCGCCGCGCGTACCAAAGGCGTCGGCCATGCCGTCCCACCCATAGTGGATGGGCAGGTTCCGTGTCGGTCCGGCGAGGGCGATCCAGGCGGCGGCGATCGCCATGCCCAGCGTCGAGACGCCGGTCGCCATGTCAGCGGGATGGATGGGTCTGCCGCTCACCGCGTGCCTCCTCGTTCTCAGTCGCCAGTGCCCGGGCCGATTCAAGAAGGGCCAGCATGAAGGCGAGGCCCTCCTCCACCGCCGAGATCTCCAGCCGGTAGCGGATCGAAGATCCCGTGCGCTCGGGCGCGATCAGATGCGCCGCTTTCAGCGCGTTCAGATGCCCCGTCACCGTCGGCCAGCTCAGGTCGAAGGCCTCGGCGATGTCGCCCGAGGTCATGGGGCCGCGTCTCAACATCTCGACGATGCGCCGACGGACGGGATGGGACAGGGCCTTGAACAGATCGTTCATAGGCGACACCCTAATTAGGGATATGCCTAAGTCAACCTAGACCGCAAAGCTGACGCCGCAGCCGCAGCTGGAGGTGGCGTTCGGATTGCGCACGGTGAACTGCGCCCCGGCCAGGTCGTCGACGAAATCGATCTGCGACCCGGTCAGGAAGGGCAGGGAGACGGGGTCGACCAGCGCGGTCCGCCCTTCGGCTGAAACCCGCAGGTCCTCCTCGTCGGCAGCCTCGACCAGGTCGAAGCGGTACTGGAACCCGGAGCAGCCGCCGCCGTCGACCGCTACGCGCAGCATCAGCTCGCGCCCGTCCTCGGCCGACAACCGGGCGAGGCGCGCGGCGGCGGCGGACGTCAGCGTCAGGCCATGCGGGGGCCCACGGTCGGCGTCGATGCGGAAGGCTGGGGATTGGACGCTGGTCACGGGGCTCTATATGAGGCCCGGACGGGCATTCGAAAAGCCCGGCCAGCCATTCGGTGCGCGCCCCTTGAGCCCTCCCGACCGCCGCCTGTCCCCGGCCGCCGAATCCGTGACCGCTTCCCGCGGCCGGTTCGTGCCCGAACCGGCCAGCCGGACCCGCACCGCCTTCGCCCGCGACCGCGACCGGATCATCCACTGCACGGCCTTTCGTCGGCTGAAGGAAAAGACCCAGGTCTTCGTGGCCCACGAAGGCGACCATTACCGCACCCGCCTGACCCACAGCCTCGAGGTCGCCCAGATCGCCAGGTCTCTGGCCCATGCGCTGAAGCTGGACGTGGATCTGGCCGAGGCCGTGGCCCTGGCCCACGATCTGGGCCATCCGCCGTTCGGCCACGCAGGCGAGGACGAGCTGCAGGTGCAGATGCAGCCGTGGGGCGGCTTCGACCACAACGTCCAGACCTTCCGCGTCGTGACCGAGCTGGAGGAACGCTATCCCGACTTCAACGGCCTGAACCTCAGCTGGGAAACGGTCGAGGGCGTGGTCAAGCACAATGGTCCGGTGGATCACAAACTGGTCGAGCCGGCCTGGGCCCCGGTGCGGGACTGGCAGGCGCGCTGGGACCTGCGGCCCGAGGGTTTCGCGTCACTGGAAGCCCAGGCCGCCGCCATCGCCGACGACATCGCCTACAACAACCATGACGTCGACGACGGGGTGCAGGCGGGCCTGCTCAGCCTGGCCGAGCTGGCCGAGGTGCCACTGATCGGCCCGATCCTGCGAAGCACGCGCGAGGACTGGCCCCGGGCCGACGACCGGATGGTGCGGCTGGAGGCCGTCCGGCGCATGATCGGGGCCATGATCGAGGATGTGCTGGCCGAGACCGGGTCCCGGCTGGCCGCAGGAGGGATCGAGTCGGTCGAGGATGTGCGCCGGGCCGGTCGCATGCTGGTGGCCTTCTCACCCGCCATGCTGGCCGACCTGGGCGTTCTGCGCCGACACCTGTACGAGCGGATGTATCGCCACTACCGCGTCAACCGCACCCGCAGTCAGGCCCGGCGGATTCTGGCCGAAATGTTCCAGCTGTTCATGGCCGAGCCGGAGACCATGCCACCGGAATGGTCCGGCAAGGCCGTGGGCGACCAGACCCGACGGGCCCGCGCGGTCTGTGACTACATCGCGGGCATGACCGATCGCTACGCCATCGAGGAGCATCGCCGGCTGTTCAGCCTGGATCTCGCGCTCGATCTCTGATGCGCGGGGGCGTCGGTCGGGAGTAGACTTGCGCACCGCCCGGGCCGATTCGCCCGGTTCGCGGAGAGAGCCCGCCATGTCGCACGACGACCCCCACCGCCCCGACCGCGGCGCCTACACGCCGCCCACCGACGACGATCTGCCCTTCCGGCGATCCGGTCCCGTCTCGCACGGCGGCGGGGGCCCCAGGACGCCGCCCGTGACCCTGTTGATCAGCGCCGGCGTGCTGGTGGTGCTGATCATCGCCGTGGTGCTCTACTATCGCGCCGGTCCGCGGAGCTCGGAGGACGCGCCCCCGACCGTGGGCACGCCCGTGGGCGATCTGAAGATCGAGGCGCCGGCCGATGCCCAGCCGGTCGATCCTGCCGCCAACATCGACGTCTACGATGAGACGACCGGGCCAACCGCGCCGCCCACCTATGCGCCGCCGCCCGAGACCGTCCGCCCGCGGCCCGAGCCCAAGGCCGAGGCGCCGGTCACGACGCCCGCAGCGCCGCCCGGGAAGGCCGCGCCGCCGCCGCCTGCGGCGACCGGCACGGCCAGCGTCCAGATCGGCGCCTTCTCGACACCCGGTCAGGCCGATCAGCAGTACGCCGCCGTCGTCGCCCGCTATCCCCAGCTGACCGGCGGGGCCGGCAAGCGGGTGCAGGAAGTCACCTCCGCATCCGGCTCCACCCTGTACCGAACCTCGTTGACGGGTTTGACCGCAGAGAACGCACGCGCGCTCTGTGGCGGCATCCGGGCGGCGGGCGGCGATTGCATCGTCCGCTGAGTCCGGCATGAGCACGGCGGCGATCTATGGCCTGTCGGGAACGGTCCTGACGGACGGGGAAGCCGCCTTCTTCGCCGATGCCGATCCCTGGGGCTTCATCCTGTTCCGGCGCAACGTCGCCGACCCGGAGCAGGTGTTGCGGCTGACCGACGCCCTGCGCGCCTGCGTCGGCCGGGACGCGCCCGTTCTGGTCGATCAGGAGGGCGGACGGGTCCAGCGGCTGGGTCCGCCGCACTGGGTCCGATATCCGCCGGGTGCCGCCTATCTGCAGGCCACGAATGATGCCTTCGCGGCGCGCGAACTCGCGCGGCTGGGCGGGCGGCTGATGGCGCACGATCTGAAGGCCGTGGGCATCAACGTCGACTGCGCCCCGGTTCTGGACGTGCCGACGCCGGGCGCCCATGACATCATCGGCGACCGCGCCTATGCGCGTGACCCGGCGACCGTCGCCCAACTCGGTCGCGCGGTGGCCGAAGGGCTCCTGGCCGGCGGGGTCCTGCCGGTCATCAAGCACATGCCCGGCCACGGCCGTGCCTCCGCCGACAGCCATAAGGAACTGCCGACTGTCCATGCCGATCTGGCGCATCTGGACGCCTGGGATTTCGCGCCGTTCAAGGCCCTGTCCGACATGCCCATCGGCATGACCGCCCACATCGTTTTCACGGCCATCGACAAAAGACGGCCCGCGACCCAGTCGAAGGCGGCCATCAGGCTGATCCGCGAGCGGCTGGGCTTTTCCGGCCTGTTGCTGTCCGACGACCTGTGCATGAACGCCCTGTCGGGGACCCTGACCGAGCGGGCCGAAACGTCATTGAAGGCGGGTTGCGATCTGGTCATCCACTGGACCGGAGACATGGCCGAGATGCGTCAGGTCGCCGAGGGTGTCGGCAGGCTTAAGGGCGGGGCGGCCCGGCGCGCGGCGGCGGCGCTTTCCCGCATCGTTCACATGCCCGAGCCTCTCGATGTGCACGAGGCGCGCGCCCGGTTCGACGCTCTTCTGGCCGGCCGTCTCGACGCAGCGCGGGGCCCCGATGTGGGGGAGGCGCAGGCGTGACAGAGGCCTTCCAGCCCAATCTGGACTTCTCCGCCGCCGAACAGGCGGAGGCCGCCGAGGCCTTTGTGGTCGATCTTGAGGGATATGAGGGGCCGCTGCATGTCCTGCTGGCCCTCGCCCGGGCGCAGAAGGTCGACCTGCTGAAGCTGTCGATCACCCGTCTGGCGGAACAGTATCTGGTCTTTGTGCACGAGGCGCGTCGGCGAAACTTCGCCCTCGCCGCCGACTATCTGGTCATGGCGTCCTGGCTGGCCTTTCTGAAGTCGCGCCTGTTGCTGCCGCGCGCGGAGAAGG
>CAMCIP010000128.1 GCA_945874855.1 Brevundimonas vancanneytii | reverse complement strand
ACCGCGACCGCATCGCCATGTTCCGCATGGCGTCCGGCCAGTTCCGCCGCGGCATGAAGCTGAAGGTCCAGAACACGGGCAAGTCGCTGTCGGTCAACGCCCCCATCATGTTCTTCGCCAGCGACCGCGAACTGGCCGAGGACGCCTATGCCGGTGACGTGATCGGCATCCCCAACCATGGCGTCCTGCGCGTCGGCGACAGCCTGTCCGAGAGCGGCCTGATCCGCTTCGCCGGCCTGCCGAACTTCGCCCCGGAAATCCTCCAGCGCGTGCGGGTCAAGGATCCGCTCAAGGCCAAACACCTGAAGAAGGCGCTGGACGGCCTGGCCGAGGAGGGCGTGACCCAGCTGTTCCGCCCCGAGATGGGCTCGGACTTCATCGTCGGCGCCGTGGGCCAGCTGCAGTTCGAGGTCATGGCCGACCGCCTGGGCGAGGAATACGGCCTGGACGTGATCTTCGAACCCAGCCCCTTCGCCGAGGCCCGCTGGATCGGGGGCGACAAGGCCGACCTCGAGGACTTCATGTCCAAATACCGCGGCCAGATGGCCCGCGACCTCGACGACGCGCCCGTGTTCCTGGCCAAGTCGAGCTGGGAGACGGGCTATGTGGGCGAACGCTTCCCCAAGGTGGCCTTCACGAAGACGAAGGAGCGGGGATAGGGGTCAGGAGTCCTGTCCGGCCCCGCCCGAGGTGCCGTCCGGGTGACGGGCTGCGTGGATGTCGAGGCGATAATCCTGCGCAGTGACCCTGCCCAGCGAGTCCGTGATCTGGATTGTGAACTCGAAGCGCCCGACCGCGGTCGGCGTGCCCTGGAGCAGGCCATCATCGACGCTGAGGCCTTCGGGCAGGGTGCCGGAGATCACGACGGCGGTATAGGGAGGCTCGCCGCCGACAACCAGTCGCCGCCCATAGGCCGAGCCGACGCGACCTGGGGGCAGTCTGACCCACGTGGCCGCCTGAGCGTCGCCCGATGCGGCGAGGCGGCCGTTGCCCCCGGCCACCGGGGCCAGCGCAAAGGCTGTCGGTGCCGACACGAGGCCCGCCGCAAGAGCGACGGTCAGCACCTGCGCCCGGATCGACCTCTGCTGCTCTATCGGATTCACGCGGCGGATCGTCTCCTGCGCCCGGATTGGCATGGCCCGACTCCTCAACGACCTGACGGTCGCGACCCTGGAACGCCGGGGACGCGGGAACAAGGGCGAAGCCGCCTGAAAGATCACCCCCGGTCGGCGACGCCCGCCATCGCCGGATAATCCACATACCCCTTCTCCCCGCCGCCGTAGAAGGTGGCCCGGTCCGGCCGGTTCAACTCCGCCCCGGTCCGCCAGCGCTCCGGCAGGTCGGGGTTGGCGAGGAAGGGCACGCCGACGCTGACCAGGTCGGCGCGGCCGTCGGCGATTGCGGCCTCGGCCCTGGCCCGGTCCAGACCGCCGTTCAGCATCACCGGCCCGCCGAAGGCTTCGCGCAGGGCCCTGGCCAGACGGGGCGAGCCCTCGGGCCCGGCCATGGGATGCGGCGGCTCGGCCTCGATCAGGTGCAAGAACGCGAGCCCGAACGGCTTCAACGCCGCGGCCGCGTGACCAAAGGTGGCGGCCGGGTCGGAGTCCGACATGCCGTTGTTGGTCCCCAGCGGCGACAGGCGCACGCCGACCCGCTCGGCGCCCCAGACCTCGACCAGGGCCCGGATCACCTCGACCAGGAAGCGGGCGCGGTTCTCGACCGGGCCGCCCCAGCGGTCGGTGCGGCGGTTGGACCCGTCGCGCAGGAATTGATCGACCAGATAGCCATTGGCCCCGTGCAGCTCGACCCCGTCGAACCCGGCGGCCCTGGCCTGCCGCGCGGCATGGGCATAGTCGGCGATGACGCCCTCGATCTCGGCCTCGCTCAGGGGGCGCGGGGTGACGAAGGGGGTCATGGAGAAGTCGGGCTTCATGGCCTGACCCTGGGCCGCCACGTCCGACGCGCCGACCGGGGCGCCGCCGTCGGGCTGGTAGTCGGGCAGGGAGACCCGCCCCACATGCCACAGCTGGGCCACCATCAGGCCACCGGCGGCATGGACGGCGTCGGTCACGCCGCGCCAGCCCGCCGTCTGGGCCTCCGTGAACATGCCCGGCGTGGACGGATAGCCCTGGCCCTGCGGGCTGATCTGGGTCGCCTCCGACACGATCAGGCCGGCCCCCGCGCGCTGGCTGTAATAGGTGGCGGCGGTGGGGTTGATCACCTCGCCGGCCCAGGCGCGGCTGCGCGTCATCGGGGCCATGGCGATGCGGTTCTTCAGCTCGAGCGCGCCGAGGGCGATCGGCTGGAAGAGGGGGGAGGTCACGTCGGCGTCTCCTGCAACAGTATCGGATGCAGATGGGCGCCCTGCGCGACGGCGCAAGTCCGAACCCTCGCCCCGGCCGCGCATTTGCTTGAGCGTCGGGGGAACGATTCCTCAAGCCTCGGTTGCATGACGACGTCAGAGCGGGGGAGGGTCAGGCCCCCTCAGCCCGTCTACGCAGGATGCCGGACAGCGTCAGGACGGTCAGCGAAGTTATGATCCAGCCGAGAATGGAATAGGCGGCGAACGCAAACCGCCATCCGACGGCCTCGGGTGCCCCGCTGACAGAGCACCTTCGCTCATGCTTCAGGTCGAGTGCGGGAATAAAGGCGTCCAGCGCATAGATGGAGGGCTCGACCGCGTCTCCGCATTGCAGATCGTCCGACGTACCAGCCGGGGCGTCGAGGAACGACGGCTTTTGCCCGCGCGAGGCGGGCTGAACTGCTGCGGCGTCGATCACCAGCACGGGTCGCGCCCTCATCTGGATCGGCGCTATCCCGCCCAGCCGGTCATGAAGCCGGCCGGGATCAACAACAAGGTCCAGTCCGTTTGCCGCGATCGATACGCCGCCGGTCCCAACGACGATGCAGGCGAAAAAGACGACGACGGCCCGCTCGGGCCCCATGCCGTGGTCGAAGAGCTTGGCATACATCCAGAACAAGGGTCGAAGCATGATCGGGGCGCGCAGCCTGCGCTCCAGGTCCAGCTTGCGCCGCGCGACGCGACGAGCCTCGTCGTATTGTCCTTGGGATCGGTAGTATCGACTCAGCCGCTCATAGGGTTCGGGCTTGAAGCTTGGCCTTGTCTTTGGCGCCTCTTGTCGCGCCAACCAGGCCAACCGATAGTCCGAAGGTGCACGCGTAGTCTGCAAGGACCGCAACCCCCAGCCCAGAAGGGCGACGCCAGCCACGGCCAGGGCCCAGTGCCAGCCTGGACGATTGAGGGATTCCAGGAGGACGGCACCGGCAACGCCCGCCACGAGCAGGAACGTCAAAAGGGCGCTTGCGATCGGTGTGCGCAGAAGCCGAACGGCTTGCACTGCCGTCCCCTTGCCCGTCGCCGGCCTCTCTGCATCGTGCAGCAGCCGATAACTGAACCCGGCCATGGACAGGCGAAAGTCGGCCACCGCTCGCCCGTGGTCGTCTGAAAGGCCGCCAACCGACGCGCTGTCCAGCACCAGTTCCGGCCTTCGTCGGCCCTTGTCTGCCCCCCGCTTGCCTCGGAGGTTCAGTTTCAGCAGCTCGGCGACTGTGACCTGGGCGAGCACCAGATCGTCGTGCGTCTCCAAGTCGATGAACAGATTACCCCCGACTCGGCTTCCGGCTAGGAATGCCCCTCGCTGGAGCAGCGACTCGGGACCGCCAGCATCGGTACCTCCCAGCCACCAATGCGTCCCGACCGTGACGCTCACGCCATGAAGCGGTCCAGCCAGTCGCAGGCACCTCATATCCAGCTCGCCCTGCACGACCGCGCCTCTCAATACGATCGATCCCGTCACCTGCAGTGGGACCCAAAGCGGGGGGCCGAACATCCCGGGTGCCAGTTCGCGGCCGATGTCGGCGAGAAAGGCGTCCTTTCCGACGGTGACGCTTGCGAGTGAGAGGTCTTCACCGATCGAAATGCCACTGAGGTAGAGGTCCTGCGTGATCCGGGCATTTGTCAGCGTAACGTCGCCGGTGACCGTCAAGCGCGCCAAGGCGCCTGGGGCTGACCACGCTCTAGAGCGAAGTCTGCAGCACCCTCCGATTTGGATCCCTGACAGGTTCAGGTCCCCCTCGATCGAGGTGCCGGTCAAATCCAGATCGTCCCCGATCCGCGCCCCGGACAGCGTCACCGATCCTTTGACCGAGGCCGGGAAAGTCTCGCCTTCCAGACGTAGTGACCGCAGGAACAAGGCACCGCCTATGACGGCGATCTGACCGCTAAGGGCGTCGTCTTCTTCGTCCGTCAGCTCTGCGCAATCGAGATCCACGTCGCCGCCGACTTCGGAAATCCTGACCCCACCGAACGCCTTGAATCCCGGGGACAGATTCAAGGCGTTGCCGATATGACTGTCGAGAAGGTCAAGGGCGAGGCGTCTGCCAGCGCCGTCGGCCCGAAGCACCTCTGACTCTGGCCGCGCCGGCGGCGCGGCCAGGCGCGCCTGTTTCGCGAACAGGCCTCCGCCGATGCGCGCACCTTTGAAATCGACCCGACACAGCGGTTGCCCCTGGCAGCCCGTCAGGACCTCTGTCTCATTGGACCTCAGGCCATTGAGAACCACGTCGCCTTCGACCATCAGCCCGGTGGCTTCGAGAAACGAGATCGCGCACCCTTCCAGTGAAAGACGGCGCAACCTCGCGCCCGACAAGCGAAGCGGGCGCCCGATGACACAGTCCAGCAGGATCAACGGCGGCAACGCCCCCCCCTCGGCCGTCGCCAGGTCCGCAAGGTTAATGCGTTCGCGGTCAGCCTCGATTAGGGCTCCCCGGATGCGGACCCCGGAGATCGGCCAGCTGTGTCGCGTGTCCGCATCTGCACCCGCCAGGCGGACGGGCAATCCGAAAAGCAGCTGTCGCAGGGTCTCGCCACGCAAAAGCCGGCCGTCCCAGGCTGCGTCCGTAAGGTTGCACTCGCGCCCTTCGGTCATGCACCGGGCGAGCAGAGACTCTGCGGCATTGAGCTCGACTGTCATGGGGCCCCCGCTCCGGATTTGTTGACCATGGCGTCCCGTTGATCGGCTGTCGACGCAGAACGCCTCTACGGGGTGCCCGCAAGACCGAACCCTCGCCCCGGCCGCGCATTTGCTTGTGGCGGAGACGAGACGGAGTCAGGGTCCCATCCCGGGACGCCGGAAGCTCCCGGGAGTGCGGCATGTTCGAGTTCGGCAGGGATCTGCGCAGGCTGTTCGGTCGGGACCGGGACCGCGAGGACCTGGGCTGGCTGGAGCTGGTCGGCGTCGAGCTGCTGGAGGCCGAGGCCCGCCGCGCCTCCATCGACGCGGGCCGCACCTCCTGCGCCCGCCCCGATCATGCCTGGCTGACTGCCGCCGCCGTCTGGCGGGAACTGGCCGCCCGCACCGGCGCCACCGCCGCCCTCGACGCCGCCGAGGCCGCCGCCGGCTCGGCCGAACGCGCCGCCGCTTCGGGGGACCGGCGCGAGGAGGCGCGCTGCGCCCGCGCCCAGGCCCTGACCCTGCGCTTTGACCTCTATGGCGGCCCCAGCCTGCTGGACGAGGCCGCGGCCCTGATCGAGGCCGCCTCCTCGCGCGCCGCCACCGTGGCGGTCCATGCCCGCATCGCCGCCCGCAAGGCGCGGATGGACGGCCGCGCGCCGCGCCTGCTGGAGGCCGCGGCCCTGCTGGACCTGGCGGTCCACGGCCTCGACGGCTCGCCCGACCCCCTGGCCGAGGCCGTGCGGCTGGACCGCGCGGGCCTGACCCTGGAAGCCGGGGTGACCCAGCGCGACGCCCGCCTGCTGGATCAGGCCGGCCGCGACCTGCTGGCCCTGGTCGAGGCCTGCCCGGCCGAGCGCCGTCCCCTCAGCCGCGCCCGCGCCCTGACGCTCAGCGCCGCCGGCCTGACCGCCCTCGCCGCCCTCGCCGACGACACAGTCGCGCACGAACAGGGCCGGGCCCTGTTCGAGGCGGCGTCGGACCAGTTCACCCCCGACCACAGCCCGCTGGACTGGGCCGCGGTCCAGTTGGCGTCGCAGGGGACGGGCGCGCGTCTGGTGGCCGTCGACGCCATCTGCCGCGCCGCCGGTCCCGGTCTGGTCCTGGGGGCCCTGGCCCGCGAACGCCTGACCGCGACGCGCGTGGCGGCGGCCGAGGCCGCGGGCGATCCGGCAGCCCTCGACGCCGTGGCGGGCGAACTGCGCCGCCGCGTCGCCACCCCCGCCGCGCCGCTGGACTGGGCCGCCGACCAGATCGGCCTGGCCCGCGTCGCCGCCGCCCGCGCCCGTCTGTTCGACGCCCCGCGCGGCGAGGTCGGCCTGATGCTCGCCTCCGCCGCCGATGTGGCCCGCGAGGTCGGCGCCCCCGTCCTGGCCCAGGTCGCCGAGGGGCTGCTGTCGCTCTAGCCGCCGCTGGCCACGAACGGCCCGTTCATGAAGCCGGGCTTGCCATAGGTCAGGCGTTCGCCGTCGGGGCCCAGCACCCGGCCGCCCGCCGCCTCGACCACCGCCTGGCCCGCCGCCGTATCCCATTCCGAGGTCGGGCCGGTGCGCGGATAGGCGTCGCAGGCCCCCTCGGCGATGCGGCAGAATTTCAGCGAGGAGTCCTCGCCGCGCCAGTCGCCGCAGCCGTGCAGGGCCGCCAGCCTTGCCGCCTCTTCCGGCCCCACGCCCTT
>CAMCIP010000127.1 GCA_945874855.1 Brevundimonas vancanneytii | reverse complement strand
ACCGAGGTGAACATCACCGCCGGCGTGAAGCCGGCCTCGGCCAGCAGTTCGCCGGCGCGACGGCCTTCGGCTTCCCCCCGCTCGGTCAGGTCGACGTCGACCCAGCCGGTGAAGCGGTTCTCGAGGTTCCACCGGCTCTGGCCGTGGCGCAGCAGGACGAGGCGAGGCATGGACGGGTCTCCGTTCTGACCGGCCGGGGTAGGACTGGCGCAGGTCGGGGTCAAGCTGCCCTTGCCGCCCGCCGCCCGGCTGCTAATCCCCGCGGATGATCCATCCGTCCGGTTTTCGCGAATACGACGCCCGCTGGCTGTGGGGCGACCAGATCGACGCGGAGGGCATGCGCGCGGTGGGGCTGGCCCTCGCCGACACGGCGCGGCGTCGCGGCGTCGCGCGGGTCGTCGTCGGCCACGACTGGCGATCCTATTCCGGGGCCGTGAAGGCGGCCCTCAGCGACGGCCTGGTGGCCGGCGGGGCCGAGGTGCTGGACGTGGGCCTGTGCCTCTCCCCCATGGCCTATTTCGCCCAGATCTGGCTGGAGGCGCCGGGCGTGGCCATGGTCACCGCCAGCCACAATCCCAACGGCTGGACCGGGGTCAAGATGGGGCTGGCGCCGCCCCTGACCTTCGGGCCCGAGGACATGGCCGAATTGAAGGCCCGGGTGCTCGGCGGACGCACCGGGACGGCGCCGGGCGGATCGCTGCGGCAGGTCGAGGGGCTGGCCGGGGCCTGGATCGCCGATCTGGCCTCGCGGGTGCGTCTGGACCGGCCGCTGAAGGTGGTCTGCGCCTGCGGCAACGGCACCGCCGGCGCCTTCGCCCCCGCCGCCCTGCGCGCCATGGGCGCCGAGGTGATCGAGATGGACTGCGATCTGGACTGGACCTTCCCGCGCTACGATCCGAACCCGGAAGACGCCGTCATGCTGGCCGAAATGGGCCGGCGGGTTCTGGAGACGGGTGCCGACCTGGCCCTCGGCTTCGACGGCGACGGCGACCGCTGCGGCGTGGTCGACGACCGGGGCCAGCCGATCTTCGCCGACAAGATGGGTCTGCTGATCGCCCGCGGTCTCGCCCCGGACCGGCCGGGTGCCCGGTTCGTGGTGGACGTGAAGTCCACCGGCCTGTTCGACGCCGATCCGGTGCTGGCGGCCCATGGCTGCACGGTCGACTGGTGGATGACGGGCCACAGCCACATGAAGCGACGCGTGGCCGCGACCGGGGCCCTGATGGGGTTCGAGAAGTCCGGCCACTTCTTTCCCGCCGCGCCCCTGGGCCACGGCTATGACGACGGCCTCGCCACCGCCGGCCTGGTGCTGGACCTGATCGCCCGGGCGGGCCGGCCCCTGTCGGCCTTGCGTGCCGACCTGGCCCCCGCCTGGACCAGCCTGACCATGAGCCCCCACTGTCCCGACGAGGCCAAATATGGCGTGGTGGAGGCTCTGACCACCGAGTTTCAGGCCGGGCGGGCGGCCGGACAGTCGATCCTCGGCCGCCGCATCGTCGAGGTCGTCACCATCAACGGGGCCCGGGTGAAGCTGGAAGACGGGTCCTGGCTGCTGGTCCGGGCCTCGTCGAACAAGCCCGAACTGGTGGTCGTGGTCGAGAGCCTGCGGTCCGAAGACGACATGCGCGACCTGTTCAGACAGGGGATCAAGCCCCGGCTGGCGGCCCACGCCGAGGTCGGCGCCTTCAACCAGGAAGTCTGAGCCGCCTGCGACCGGACGGGTTTGACCCGGCCCGGCCGTCCGTCCAGAGAACGGCCGGGGAGGGCCCGGTGCGCGCTGATCAGAGACCCATCGTCATCGTCGGGGGCGGCTTTTCCGGCGCCATGCTGGCCGCGCGTCTGGCCGAGCGGGGCCAGGCCGCGGCCCTGATCGACGCGACCGGCCGCTTCGGCCTCGGCGTCGCCTATGCCACCCCCTTCGACGGCCACCTGCTGAATGTGCGCGCGGCGCGGATGAGCGCGGTCGAGGGACGCCCGGACGACTTCGTGCGCTGGCTGGCCCAGGCTCATCCCGGACACGCCCACCCAGACGCCTTCGCGCCCCGCCGCCTTTTCGGACTCTACGTCCAGGAGCGGCTGGCCGCGGTCGAGTCCGCCTTTCCCGGCCTGATCGCGCGCCTCCATGGCCGGGTTGAGGCCATCGAGGGGACCGGGGTGGTGCTGGCGGACGGTCGCCGGCTGCCGGGCCGCGCCGTCGTCCTGGCCACCGGCAATCCGCCGCCCCGCACGGCATCGGGTGACCAGCGAATTCTGTCCGATCCGTGGGCGGACGGTGCCCTCGATGCCGTGGGGCCGACCGATGACCTGGCGGTGATCGGCTCGGGCCTGACGATGGTCGACATGGCCGTCTGGCTGGAGGCGCGCGGCTGGACCGGGCGGATGACGGCCCTGTCGCGGCGCGGTCTGAGCCCGCGCCCGCACGGCCCCCGACCGGATCCGGCCGCCCCTCCGGGCGAGGCCCTGACCCGGGGCCCGGCCTCGCGCCGCCTGCAGGCCGCACGCCGGGCGGCCGGGGAACACGGCTGGCGCGAGGTGATGGAGGGGCTGCGCCCGATGACCGACCGCCTCTGGCGCGCCGCCGACCTGGACGTTCGCGCCCGCTGGGTGCGCCACCTGCGGCCCTGGTGGGACGTGCACCGCCACCGGATCGCGCCGGAGGTGGCCGCGCAGATCGACGCCCTCACCGCCTCCGGCCGGCTCTCGGTGGCGGCGGCGCGGATCGGGTCGATCGAGACGACCCCCGATGGCGTCGTCGTCACCTTCCGACCCAAGGGCAGCGCCGTGCCGCGCACCCTGGTCGCGGACCAGCTGATCGACTGCTCCGGCCCCGGCCACGATCCGGGCCGCGATCCCCTGATGTCGCCCCTGATCGCCGCCGGCCGGGCCCGGCTGGACCCGCTGCGGCTGGGTCTGGACCTTGATGAAGCCGGCCGCGTCCTGTCCGCCGGAGGCACGCCCGACCCCGCCCTGTTCGTCCTCGGTCCCCCGGCCCGGGCCGCCTTCTGGGAGACGGTGGCCGTGCCGGACATCCGCCAACGGATCGAGGCGGTGGTCGCGGCGCTGGGTGCCTAGCCCGCCGCCTTCACCGCCGCCGCGACCATGTCGACCATCCGGGCCACCAGGGCCTCGTCGTCGCCCTCGGCCATGACGCGGATCAGCTTTTCCGTGCCGGAGGGCCGCACCAGAAGACGCCCGCCGGCCGCCGTCAGGGTCGCCTCGGCCTCGGCGATCGCAGCCTTGACCTCGGCCTTCTCCAGCGGCTTGCCGGCAGCATAGCGGACGTTCACCAGCTTCTGCGGCACGGGCACGAACTGGCGGGCCAGGTCGCTCATCTTGCGGCCGCTGGCGACCAGCACGGCCAGAACCTGCAGGGCCGACATCAGCCCGTCCCCGGTGGTGGCGTGGTCATGCAGGATGATGTGGCCCGACTGTTCGCCACCCAGGTTGAAGCCGCCCGACTTCATCCGTTCCATGACATAGCGGTCGCCGACCTTGGTGCGCTCCAGCGTCAGGCCGGCGGCGGCCAGCGCCCGCTCCAGACCGAGGTTGGACATGACGGTGGCCACCACGCCGCCGCCGACCAGCAGGCCACGCTGGGCCCAGTCCAGGGCGACCAGGGCCATGATCTGGTCACCGTCCACGACCTGACCCTTCTCGTCGCAGATGATCACCCGGTCGGCGTCGCCGTCCAGGGCGATGCCGATATCGGCCCGATGCAGGCGCACCGCATCGGCGAGGGCGGCCGGGTGGGTTGAGCCGCAGTCGGCGTTGATGTTCAGGCCGTTGGGCTCGACGCCGATCGGAAACACCTCGGCCCCCAGCTCATAGAGCGCCGTCGGCGCCACATTGTAGGCGGCACCATTGGCACAATCGATCACCACCCTCAGTCCGGACAGGCTGAGGGTCCGGGGGAAGCTGGCCTTGGCGACCTCGACATAGCGGGCCTGGGCGTCGTCGATGCGCACCACGCGCCCCAGCTTGTCGGCGGTCGCCAATCCCTCATCCAGACCGGCGTCCATCATGGACTCGATCTTCAGTTCTACCGCGTCGGACAGCTTGTAGCCGTCGGGCCCGAACAGCTTTATTCCGTTGTCGGCATAATTATTGTGCGAGGCCGAGATCATCACCCCGATGTCGGCCCGCATCGACCGCGTCATCAGCGCCACGCCCGGCGTGGGCAGGGGCCCGAACAGGCGCACGTCCATCCCGGCCGAGGTGAAGCCCGCGACCAGCGCCGGCTCGACCATATATCCCGAAAGCCGGGTGTCCTTGCCGATCACCACCAGATGGCGCCGATCGTCCGAAGACATGAACAGGCGCCCGGCCGCCAGACCGACGCGCAGCGCCACCTCGGGCGTCATGGGATGGGTGTTGGCCCGACCGCGAATTCCGTCGGTTCCAAAATAGCGTCTGTCGGCCAAGAAACTCTCCTGTCGAAATCTTTTGGGACGGCGAAACCTTGCGAAACGAGTTTTCAGTCGTCACACGCCCCGGCATCCCCTATCGGCGTGACGCGTCGGGGATGTGAAGCGGCCTTAGCCCTTCACGATCAGGGTGCAAAGAGGCGGACCGCGGTCCGCGCGTTTGGGGACGACACGACATGTGCGGCATCATCGGCGTGACCGGGACGGGCGCGGTCGCCCCTCGGCTGATCGACAGCCTGAAGCGGCTTGAGTACCGCGGCTATGATTCTGCGGGGATTGCCGTCGCGGTCGACGGCCGCGTCGAGCGCCGCCGCGCCAAGGGCAAGATCCGGGAGCTGGAGGCGGTTCTGGCCGGCGATCCGGTCGAGTCCACCGTCGGCATCGGCCACACCCGCTGGGCCACCCACGGCGCCCCGACCGAGGCCAACGCCCATCCGCACAAGGCCGGACGCGTTACCCTTGTCCACAACGGCATCATCGAGAATTTCGCCGAACTGAAGGCCGAATTGGCCGCCCACGGACATGTTTTCGAAAGCCAGACGGACACCGAGGTGGTGGCCCACCTGCTGGATCGCACCCTCGGCGCGGTCAACGATCCGCTGGTGGCCTTCAAGGCCGTGCTGGACCAGCTGACGGGCGCCTATGCCCTGGCCGTGCTGATCGACGGCGAGGACGGGCTCATCATGGGCGCGCGGCGCGGCAGCCCCCTGGTCGTCGGCTGGGGCGAGGGCGAGATGTATCTGGGCTCCGACGCCCTGGCGGTCGGCCCCTTCACCCAGTCGATCAGCTATCTGGAAGAAGGCGATTTCGTCGCCCTCGACCGCGGCGGCGCGCGCATGTTCGACGCCGCCGGGACCCCGGTCGAGCGCCCGGTGGTCCAGGTCGCGGCGTCCTCGGCCATGGTCGAGAAGGGCGAGTATCGCCACTTCATGGAGAAGGAGATCCACGAGCAGCCCGACAGCATCCAGCGGACCCTGTCGGAATACCTCGACTTCGTGAACGGACGGATCAAACCCACGGCCGTGGACTTCGCCGGCGTCAGCCGGATTCAGGTGGTCGCGTGCGGCACTGCCTTCTACGCCGCCCAGATCGGCCGCTATGCGTTCGAAAAGCTGGCCGGCCTGCCGTGCGACGTCGAGATCGCCTCGGAGTTCCGCTATCGCTCCCCGGCGGTCATGGATGGCACCCTGGCCGTCGCCGTCAGCCAGTCCGGCGAAACCGCCGACACCCTCGCCTCCCTGACCTGGTGCAAGGCCCAGGGCCTGCAGACCGCCGCCCTCGTCAACGTCCATTCGTCCTCCATGGCCCGCGAGGCCGCCGTCCTCTGGCCGACCCATGCGGGCCCGGAGATCGGCGTGGCCTCGACCAAGGCCTTCACCGCCCAGGTCGCGGCGCTCCTCGCCCTCGCCGTCACCGCCGGCGTCCAGCGCGGCCGGATCGACGCGACCCGGGAAGCCGAACTGGTCAAGGCCCTGTTCGAGGCGCCCCGCCTGGTCGCCGAGGCCATGGCCATGGAGGCCGCCCTGCGCGACGTCGCCCAGGACCTGGCCAAGGCGACCGACGTGCTGTTCCTCGGCCGCGGGGCGATGTTCCCCCTGGCCATGGAAGGCGCGCTGAAGCTGAAGGAGATCAGCTATATCCACGCGGAGGGCTATGCCGCCGGCGAGCTCAAACATGGCCCCATCGCCCTGATCGACGAAGCCACCCCGACCATCGCCCTGGCCCCGCTGGACGAGGTATTCGAAAAGACCGCCTCCAACCTGCAGGAGGTCGCCGCCCGCGGCGGGCCGGTGATCATGATCGCCCCCGCCCATGCGCCCGATCCCCACGGGGCCGGCATCCGTCGCGTGGACGCCCCCGACTGCCACCCGCTGATCGCACCGCTCGTCTATGCGGTGGCGGTGCAGATGCTGGCCTACTACGTCGCGGTCCAGAAGGGCACGGACGTCGACCAGCCGCGCAACCTCGCCAAGTCGGTGACGGTGGAATGATCGCCAGCGCCTCCTGATGCGCTAGGGTGGGCCTCCGAGCTTTCACCCTTTCAGGATTCGCCATGACCGCCGCCCCCCGCCGCCTGCGCAAGGCCGTGCTGCCCGTCGCCGGCCTCGGCACCCGTGTGCTTCCGGGCACCAAGACCACGCCCAAGGAACTGCTGAACGTCGTCGACCGGCCGATCCTGAGCTACATCGTCGAGGAGGCGCGCGAGGCGGGGATCGAGCACATCGTCTTCGTCACCGGCCGCGCCAAACAGGCGATCGAGGA
>CAMCIP010000126.1 GCA_945874855.1 Brevundimonas vancanneytii | reverse complement strand
TCGCGCGAGGTGGTGGCGGCCGTGCCACCCCTGCGGACGAACAGCCGGGCCGTCGCCCTGCCCAGCGGCCCCGCGCCGAAGACCAGAAGCCGACCGGTCCGCGAGGGTCGGCTCATCCGGCGATGCGCGCCCGGGGGGATGTCGGGGTCGACTGCGGGGCCCCCTCGGCCACGGCCTGACCGCGACGCGCGTTCCAGGCGGAGACGCAGGGGATCTTCGACAGATCGACCCGGTCGGCATAGCGGCGGGCGATGTCGGTGACCTCGTCCATCAGGCCGGTCTCGAGGGTGATCGGATCCAGGCCGAGGTCGCGGAACTGGTCGTTGGCGACCACCAGATCGTTCTCGTCGGCCTCCTGGCGCGGATTGGGCACATGGGCCACCTCCGCCCCGGTACGGTCGGCCACCAGGGCGGCGAGGTCGCGCACGCGACGGCTTTCGGTCATCTGGTTCAGGATCTTGACCCGGTCGCCGCCCCTCGGCGGGTGCTGCAGGGCCAGTTCGACGCAGCGGACCGTATCCTGGATGTGGATGAAGGCCCGGGTCTGGCCGCCCGTGCCGTGCACCGTCAGGGGGTGGCCGACGGCGGCCTGCATCAGGAACCGGTTCAGCACCGTGCCGTAGTCGCCGTCGTAGTCGAACCGGTTGATCAGCCGCGCGTCCCGGCGCGTCTCCTCGGTCTGGGTGCCCCAGACGATGCCCTGGTGCAGGTCCGTGATCCGCAGATTGTCGTTGCGGGCATAGAACTGGAACAGCAGGGCGTCCTGGGTCTTGGTCAGGTGATAGATCGACCCCGGATTGGGCGGGAACAGGATTTCCTGCACCGCCGGGCCGTTGTCGGTGTCGACCGTGACCTTCAGATAGCCCTCGGGGATGCGCAGGCCGGCGGTGCCGTAGCCATAGACCCCCATGGTGCCCAGATGGGCCAGATGCACGTCCAGCCCGCTCTCGACGATGGCGGCCAGCAGATGGTTGGTGGCGTTGATGTTGTTGTCGACGGTGTACAGCTTGTGCCGCGCCGACTTCATCGAATAGGGGGCCGCGCGCTGTTCCGCGAAATGGACCACGGCGTCCGGCTTCTCCTCGCGGATCAGGGCGACCAGACGGTCGAACTCCTTGCCGGCCGTCAGATTGACGAAGCCGATCGACCGGCCGGAAACCTCGCGCCAGGCGGCCAGTCGCTCGCCCATCGGCCGGATCGGCGTCAGCGAGCCGACCTCAAGTTCATTGTCGATGTCGCGCCGGCTGAGGTTGTCGACGATCACGACGTCCCATCCGCGCGCCGAGAGATGCAGCGCCGTGGGCCAGCCGCAGAAGCCGTCGCCACCCAGAACCAGAACCTTCATTGAACTTCCCTAGCCGCCATCCATCCTGCCTAGCTTATGCGGCGAACCGGTCAAGCCGCGGGCTTGCCCCCGGGGATTGACGGGCCCACCTTGGCGACCATGCTGACTTCGCCAAGCGGAACGGCGGGCGGGCCCCGGCGGTCCGCAGGATCGATGGAGACGCCGCCATGAAAACCCCGTTTCGTCTCGCCGCCCTTGCCGGCCTGCTCTCGCTGGCGGCCTGCGCCACCGAGGGCGCCGGCTCTGGCCCCTATGCGGCAGCCTTTGAGCGGCTGAGCGAGGATTGCCGTCAGCGCGGCGGCATCCTGGTGCCCATCTCGAGCGCGATGAATGGTGAACCGGAACGGGACTACGTCTGCCGGATCGCCGGAGGGCCGTCGCCGCGCGTGCGCTGACGCGTCGCGGCGCGCCGGCCTCAGTGGAAGTCCCGCGACCCGGGCAGGATGCGGAGGTTGCGCGGATGCTGGGGGCGCGTGACCTCGTCGGCCCCTGACAGCTGGATCACCGGCTCATGGTCGGCCGACAGGCGGTTCAGCTCGCCCGAGCGGTCGAACAGCCGTTCTGCGACCAGATGCAGCACCCCTTCGGGGCTCCTTTCCACCAGCCCCTCCACGCCCAGAAGACGGGCGCCCATGACGATCCGGCGGTGCGCCTCGAAGGTGCGGGCCCACAGGACCAGATTGGTGACCCCCGTCTCGTCCTCCAGGGTGATGAAGATGGCCTTGCCGTTGCCCGGCCGCTGACGCACCAGCACCACCCCCGCGGTGCGGACCCGCGACCCGCCGCGGCGTGAGGCCAGGTCGGCGGCGCTCAGCAGACCCTCGGCCGCGAAGACGGGCCTGAGCAGGGCCATGGGGTGGGATTTCAGCGACAGGCGCGTGGTCTGATAGTCGGCGGCCACATGTTCGCCCAGCGCCATGACCGGCAGGCACGCGTCCTCCTCCTCGCCCAGTTCGCGGGCGTCGGCGGCGGCGAACAGCGGCAGGGGATCATCGTCGGGCAAGCGCCGCACCGCCCACAGCGCCTCGCGCCGGTCCAGACCCATCGACCGGAAGGCGTCGGCGTCGGCCAGACGCCTGAGGGCCGCGACCGGCAGCCGGGCCCGCCGCATCAGCTCCTCCACCGTCCCGAACGGCCCGGTCCGGCCGACCGTCAGGGCCTCGGCCCAGTCGCGGCGCAGGCCGTCGATCTGGCGCAGGCCCAGCCGCAGGGCCGGCGCTTCGGCTCCGCCTTCCAGTGTATTGTCCCAGCCGCTGAGATTGACGTCGATCGGCCGCACCTCGACCCCATGCTCCCGGGCGTCGCGCACGATCTGGGCCGGGGCGTAGAAGCCCATCGGCTGGCTGTTCAGCAGGGCGCAGGCGAAGGCGGCCGGGTGCCGGCATTTGATCCAGGACGAGACGTAGACCAGCTTGGCGAAGCTGGCGGCGTGGCTTTCGGGAAAGCCGTAGGAGCCGAACCCCTTGATCTGCTCGAAGCACCGCCGGGCGAAGTCCGGATCATAGCCCCGTGCGATCATCCGCCCCACCATCCGGTCCTGATAGGTGTGCAGGGTGCCGTCGCCGCGGAAGGTGCCCATGGCCTTCCTCAGGCCGTTGGCCTCGGCGTCGGTGAACTCGGCCGCCACCATGGCCACCTTCATGGCCTGCTCCTGGAAGAGGGGCACGCCCAGGGTGCGGTGCAGCACCTTCTTCAGCTCGTCGGGGTCATGCGGCGGGCCGGGCCGGGCATAGTCCACCGGCTCCTTGCCGCCGCGTCGACGGAGATAGGGATGGACCATGTCGCCCTGGATCGGCCCGGGCCGCACGATCGCCACCTGGATCACCAGATCGTAGAAGGTGCGCGGCCTCAGACGCGGCAGCATGTTGATCTGGGCCCGGCTCTCGACCTGGAAGACGCCGACGGAATCGCCCCGGCACAGCATGTCGTAGACGTCGGTCTGTTCGGTCGGGATGGAGGCCAGGTCGTGGTCCACGCCCTGGTGGTCGCGCATCAGGTCCAGCGCCTTGCGGATGCAGGTCAGCATGCCCAGCGCCAGCACGTCGACCTTCATCAGGCCCAGGTCGTCGACGTCGTCCTTGTCCCATTCGATGAAGGTGCGGTCGGCCATGGCGGCATTGCCGATGGGGACCAGTTCGTCCAGCCGCCCGCGCGTCAGGATGAAGCCGCCGACGTGCTGGCTGAGGTGGCGCGGAAAGCCGAGGATGCGCCCGGCCATGTCCAGGGCCCGCCGGATCACCGGATTGTCCGGGTCCATCCCCGCCTGCTCGACCTGGGAGTCCGGCAGGGTCGCGCCCCAGCTGCCCCACTGGGTCGAGGCCAGGCGCGCCGTCACGTCCTCGGTCAGGCCCAGCACCTTGCCCACTTCGCGGATGGCGCTGCGGGGACGGTAGCGGATCACCGTGGCGACGATGCCGGCCCGCGCGCGGCCATAGCGGTCATAGATGTGCTGGATGATCTCCTCGCGCCGCTCGTGCTCGAAATCGACGTCGATGTCGGGCGGCTCGTCACGGCTGGTGGACAGGAAACGCTCGAACAGCAGATCGTGCTCGGCCGGGTCCACGCAGGTGATGCCCAGGGCGTAGCAGACGGCCGAATTGGCCGCCGAGCCCCGCCCCTGGCACAGGATGCCCTTGTCCTCGGCCACCCGCACCACGTCGTGGATGGTCAGGAAATAGGGAGCCAGCCGGCGGTCGGCGATGAAGGCCAGCTCCCTGGCCAGCTGGGCCTCCACCTTCGCCGGCACGCCGTCGGGCCAGCGCACGGCGGCGCGACGCCAGGTCAGGTCCTCCAGCCAGGCCTGGGGCGTCCGGCCCGGCGGTACGGGCTCCTCCGGATATTCATAGCGCAGCTGGTCCAGATCGAAGGTCGACCGGGCCAGAAGAACCTGGGTCTGGGCGATCGCGTCCGGAGCGTCGGCGAACAGGCGCGCCATCTCGGCGGGCCGCTTCAGATGGCGCTCGGCATTGGCCAGCAGGCGCCGGCCCGCCTGCTCCAGGGTCACGCCGTCGCGGATGCAGGTCAGGACGTCCTGAAGGTCGCGCTCGGCAGGGTCGTGATACAGGACGTCGTTCATGGCCAGCAGGGGCACACCGGCGGCCCGGGCCAGCGCCCCCAGCCGGGCCAGCCGGCGCCGGTCGTCGCCCCGACGGTGCAGGGCGGCGCCCAGCCAGACCGCGCCGGGCCGGGCCGCCTCCAGCCGCGCCAGAACGCCCGGCAGGGCTTCCAGCCGCCGGTCGGGCACGACCGTCAGCAGCAACCCCTCGGGATCGGCCAGCAGATCGTCCAGTCCCAGCCGGCACTCGCCCTTCTTCCCCCGCCGGCTGCCCAGGGTCAGGAGACGCGTCAGCCGGCCCCAGCCGGCCCGGTCCTCCGGATGGGCCACCACATCCGGGGTGCCGTCCTCGAACGCCAGCCGCGCGCCCGTCAGCAGGCGAAAGTCCGCGGCCCGGTCGCGCACCAGATCCGACAGGGCCGGATCGTTCAGCGGATCCTCGCGCCAGGCGATCTCGCCGGGGGAGCCGCCGTCGCGCAGTTTTTCAGGCGGCGACCAGCCGTCGCGGCGCAGCTGGCGCAGGGCGCTCCACGCCCGGACCGTGCCCGCCACCGTGTTGCGGTCCGCCAGTCCCAGACCGGTCTGGCCGCGCAGAAGGGCCGTCAGGACCAGGGACTTGGGATGCGACGCCCCCCTCAGGAAGGAGAAATTGCTGGCCGCCACCAGCTCGGCATAGGCGGAGGCCGTCATGGGAACAGGCCGTGGACGTACCAGCGCGGCGCGGGCTCCTCGCCGAACCGGCCGGCGCGGAACAGCCAGAAGCGGCGGCCGTCGGCGTCCTCGACGCGGTAATAGTCGCGCGCGGGCCGGCCGGGCCGGCGCCACCACTCGCCCTCGATCCGCTCGGGCCCCTCGGCGCGGGTCACCTGATGGGTCACCCGCCGCCAGCGGAAGCGCGCGGGCGGGCCGTCGGGGGCCAGGGCGATGGCCTCGATCGGCTGGGGCCGGTCGAACAGATGCAGCGGGCGCAGCGGCGGCTCGCCGGGGTCGCGCGCGGGCCAGTCGTCGCTGGAGCCGCCCCTGCAGGCGGGGTCCAGTCGCCAGGCCCGTTCGGGCAGGTGCGAGGCCACGGGCCGGACCCGCAGCACGGCCCCGGGTCCCAGCCGGGCGCCCAGGCGGTCGATCAGGGCATCCAGCGCCTCGGCCTGGGCCGGGGCGGCGTCGAAGGCGGGCTGGACGGGAGCCAGATCCTGGACCTCGACCACCTCCATGCGGAAATGGTCCAGGCCGAAGCCGGGGTCCAGCGGCCGGGCCAGGGCCGCCAGCCGCTCGCGAAACAGCCGCGACACGGCCCGGGCATCGCGGGTGGGCCGCGCCGTGCCCACGGCGATGCGCCGCACCTCGCCGTCGACGCGAAAGACGCCCAGACGGAAGGCCCGCCCCCCCTGCAGCCGCGCCTCCAGCCGGGCCATGGCCTCGACCAGCAGGTCGTCGGTCACGGCCTGGACCGCCGCCCCGTCCGTGACCGGCTCGGCCAGGACGCGGTCGACGACGATCGGCGCCGGCGGCCGCACCGGGGTGATGCGCACGTCCTCCAGCCCCAGCAGCCGGTCCAGACGGGTGGGGAAGCCCGCGCCGAAACGGGCGGCCAGGGCGGGGCGCGGCCGGTCGTCCACCGCGCCCACCGACGTCAGCCCCGCGCGCCGCAGCGCCTGGGTCGCGGCGGGCCCGGCCTCCAGCGCCTCGACCGGCAGGCGCCGCGCCGTGACCCGGTCCTGACCCGGGGCCACGATCCCGCCGGGACCGAAGCGCGCCAGGGCCCGCGCCGTCTGGGGCGTGCGCGCCAGACCCGCCCGCATCTGCAGACCCAGCCGCCCGACCCGCGTCCGCACCGCCCGCATCAGCCCGTCCTCGCCGCCGAACAGATGGGCGCAGCCGGTCACGTCCAGCACCAGGCCGTGCGGCGGGTCCAGCGCCGCCATCGGGCTGAACCGGCCGAAATCCTCCAGCACCCGCGCCGTCAGGTCCGCGTCCGCCGCGGGGTCGTGCGGCACGGCGCGGACCTCGGGCAGGCGCGCCCGGGCGTCGGCCAGGGTCATGCCGGGCGTCAGGCCCAGGGCCAGGGCGCAGGGGTCCGCCCCCGCCAGGCGCAGGGCGCCCTTGACCTTTTCCACCAGCACCACGGGCCCCTCAGGCGGCGCGGGACCGCCGGTCCGGGCCGTCTCGCGCGCCAGCCGGTCGCTGGGCAGGAAGGGAAACCAGACCGCCAGATGCCTGCGGTTCGACGAAGACGCGTGTGTCACGATCCCACTCCATGATCCATTCCTCGGGCGGGACGCCGGCCCGGCTGCGGGTCAGGGTCGCCGCAAAGGCCGGCCGCCCCGGCGCGCGCGCCTCCAGTTCGGCCGAAGGCGCGGCCCGCACCGACCAGCGGGTCTCGGCCGCCCCGGGCGCCGGGATCGCCGCGGCCCGCACCAGCAGGCCGGCGGC
>CAMCIP010000125.1 GCA_945874855.1 Brevundimonas vancanneytii | reverse complement strand
CGCTATCGACAGGTGGTGGCGCGCGAAAGCCCGAACCATCGGCGATCTCCCAGGTGATTGACCCGGCGTCCCGGGCAGCGTCGGCGGGCTTATACCGCGCCTGAAGGCGTTTTCCGACCGTTAATCGAAGAGCTTCGACACGGACTCCTCGTTGGCGATGCGGCGGATCGCCTCTCCGATCAGCGGAGCCACGGAAACCGTGCGGATCTTGGGGCAGGCCCGGACCTCGTCCGGCTGTTCGATGGAGTCGGTGATCACCAGTTCCTTCAGCGGCCCATCGGCGACGCGTTGGACAGCCGGGCCCGACAGGACGCCATGGCTGATGTAGGCGGAAACCTCGACCGCGCCCTGGTCCATCAGCGCCTTGGCCGCATTGACCAGGGTGCCGCCGGAATCGACGATGTCGTCGAACAGGATGCAGCGCCGGCCCTGGACGTCGCCGATGATGTTCATCACCTCGCTTTCGCCAGCCTTGGGACGGCGCTTGTCGACGATGGCCAGATCGACGTCCAGACGGCTGGCCAGGGACCGGGCACGGACCACGCCGCCGACGTCGGGCGACACGATCATAAGGTCGTCGCCCCGGGCGTAGTGTTCCCGGACGTCCTGGGCCAGCACCGGTGTGGCCACCAGATTGTCGGTCGGGATGTCGAAGAAGCCCTGGATCTGGCCGGCATGCAGATCCATGGTCAGCACGCGGTGAGCGCCCGCGCGCGTGATCATGTTGGCCACCAGCTTGGCCGAGATCGGGGTTCGCCCGCCGGTCTTCCGATCCTGCCGGGCATAGCCGAAATAGGGCATCACCGCCGTGATCCGCTTGGCCGAGGCCCGGACCAGGGCGTCGGTCATGATCAGCAGCTCCATCAGATTGTCGTTGGCCGGATAGCTGGTCGACTGGATCACGAAGACGTCTTCGCCCCGCACGTTCTCGTCGATGACGGCGAAGACCTCATTGTCGGCGAACCGTTTGACCTGGGCCTTGGTCAGCGGCGCATCGAGGTGGGCCGCGATCGCCTGCGACAAGCTTCGATTGGCGTTGCCGGAAAGCAGCTTCATCGGGGCGGTCATCCTTTCGCCGTGATCCGGCGGCCAGAAAGTCGCGCCAGACGCGCGCTTCTTAACAGCGACGCGGAGCGCATCAAGCCGGATGCGCCGCCGATCGGATTGGCGGGGTCCGGGTCGTGGTGTAGGACTGCGGCTTCGCGAGCGCCAAGGGGCTCGCGTCGTCGGGATTTTCGAGAGGTCGCTGCGTGTCTTTTTCCAGGTCCCGGTCTGCGGCCGTCTTGCTCGTGATCGCCGTGGTCAGCGCGGGAGTCACCGCGTGCGCCAACCGGCCACGGCCGCGCCTGGCCTATGAGGAGCGCCCGGTCGAGCTGCTCTACACGACCGCCTACGACCGGCTGGAACGCGGCCGCTGGCGCGACGCCATCGATTATTTCCAGGAGGTCGAGCGTCAGCACCCCTATTCCGAGTGGTCCCGCCACGCGATCCTGATGCAGGTGTACGCCCATTATCAGGGCGGGAACTATGCCGAGGCCATCTCTGCCTCGGACCGCTTCATCCAGCTGTTCCCCGGCAATCCTTCGGCCGTCTACGCCTTCTACATGCGCGCGGTCTGCCTGTTCGAGCAGATCGTCGACGTGGGCCGTGACCAGGGCAATGCCGAGCAGGCGCTTCTGGGCCTGCGCGAGGTCGTGCGCCGCTTTCCCGGCACGCCCTACGCCTCTGACGCGCTGGTCAAGATCGACATGGTCAACGACCAGCTGGCCGGCAAGGAAATGAACATCGGCCGCTACTATCAGCGGGCAGATCAGCCGCTGGCGGCGATGAACCGTTATCGCGTCGTCATCGACAACCCCGATTTCCAGCGGACCTCCCATGTGCCGGAGGCGCTGTATCGGCTGGTCGAGGTCAATCTGATGCTGGGACTGGAGGACGAGGCCACGCGCAACGCCGCCGTTCTGGGCTTCAACTATCCCGGGAGCCCCTGGTATGCCGAGGCCTATGCCCTGCTGACCGAACAGGGCAACAGGCCGGATCAGGCTCCCGAGGGCCGGCGCGAAAACTGGATCCAGCGACTGATCCCGGGCTGAGGGTCCAGAGGCTTCGCCCGTTCGCGACGCGACGCGCTAAAGTGCCGGTGATGGCGAATCGCGTCCCCCCATGCTGACCCACCTGTCGATCCGCGACGTGGTCCTGGTCCAGGCGCTCGATCTCGAGGTCGCGCCCGGCCTGACTGTGCTCACCGGCGAGACCGGGGCGGGCAAGTCGATCATCCTCGACGCCCTCGGCCTTGCGCTGGGCGCGCGCTCAGACGCCGGTCTGGTGCGCACAGGCGCGCCCCAGGCCTCGGCCGCCGCCACCTTCTCGGGGCCATTTTCTGCCGACCTGCATGCGACCCTGGAGGGCCGGGGCGTGGACCTGGGTCCCGACGACGACTTGATCCTGCGTCGCACCGTCTCGGCTGACGGGCGCAGCCGGGCCTTCGTCAACGATCAGGCCGTGGGGGTGACCACCCTGCGCGAGATCGGTGCCGGCCTGGTCGAGGTGCATGGTCAGCATGAGACCGTCGGCCTGCTGGACTGGCGCACCCACCGCGGCCTGCTGGACGGCTTCGGCGGCCTCGGCCCCGAGGTGGAGGCGGTGCGCGCCGCGTCGGAGACCCTCCGCGCCGCCGAGGCCCGTCTGGCCGAACTGCGTGCCGCCGCCGCCGACGCCGAGGCCCACCGCGAGGCCCTGGTCCGCGATCTGGCCGAGCTGGACGCCCTCGATCCCCGCGCCGACGAGGAGGAGGCCCTGGCCGGGGAAAGGGCCCTGCTCGGGGCGGCGGAGAAGGCGCTGGAGGACCTGTCGGAGGCCCGGGCCGCCCTGGGCGGTGACAAGCTGGCCCAGAAGCTGTCCTCGGCCCTGCGCGCGGTCGAACATGCGGGACGCCGTGCGCGGCAGGCCGGGGTGGTCGAGGGCCATGCCGTCCTGACCCGCCTGGCCGCCGCTGCCGAGGCCATCGACCGGACCCTGGTCGAGGTCGCCGATGCCACGGCCGAGATCGACGCCGCGGCTGATGCCTTCGACTTTGAACCCGGCCGGCTGGACAAGGCGGAGGAGCGCCTGTTCGCCCTGCGCGCCGCCGCGCGGCGCCTGCGCACCACCGTCGACCAGCTGCCCGTTCTGCGCGCTGCCTTCCGCGAGAAACTGGCGCTGCTGGAAGGCGGCGCCGACGCCCTGACCCGGGGCGAGCGCGCCGCCGCCGCCGCGCGAGAAGCCTGGGACGCCGCGGCCGCCATCCTGTCGGTGGCCCGCGCTGCCGCCGCCCGCCGGCTGGAAGCCGCCGTCGCCGGTGAACTTGGACCGCTGAAGCTGGAGCGCGCGCAGTTTCGCGTCGCCCTGGAGCCGGTGGCCGATGACCGCCGCGGACCAAACGGGCGCGAGACCCTGCGCTTCGAGGTCGCCACCAACGCCGGCCAGCCGTTTGGCCCCCTCGATTCCGTCGCGTCCGGGGGGGAACTGGCGCGCTTCGCCCTCGCCATGAAGGCGGCGCTCGCGGCCCGGGCCGGCCAGGACCAGCCGGTCATGATCTTCGACGAGGTGGACCAGGGGGTCGGCGGGGCCGTGGCCGAGGCCGTGGGCCGGCGGCTGCGTCGCCTGGCCGATGGGGCCCAGGTCATCGTCGTGACCCATAGCCCCCAGGTCGCCTCGGTCGGTCAGGCCCACTGGAAGGTCGGCAAGGCCGAGATCGACGGGGCGGTCCGGACCTCGGTGGCGGCGCTGGACGCCGCCCAGCGCGACGAGGAGGTCGCCCGCATGCTGTCCGGCGCCGTCGTCACCGACGAAGCCCGCGCCGCGGCCCGGGCCCTGCGGGGGTGAAAACCTGGCCATTCATTTTTCCACGTAGAATCAGGTGGATGGCCTTCCCGGCTCGTGCCTTGACCTTGAGGGGTCGCGCCTATAGGTTCCGCGCCGAATTCAGACCCCCTCCGACATTCGTGCCGGAGAGCTGAGGCCACCATGTCCCTGCCGCCGGAATCGCGCGAAGAGGCGATCGCTCGTCTCGCCCGAAGCGCATCCGATCTGGAGGCGCGGACGACTCGTGAGGTGTCGCAGCACGGGGCGGCCGCCGCGGCCAGCAGTCAGGCGTGGCGAATTCTCGCCGAGCTGTTCGGTGGTGTGTTCGTGGGCGTGGCGATCGGCTTCGTGGCCGATCGGTTCCTCGGGACCACGCCGTGGGGGATGATCGCCGGCGTGCTTTTGGGCTTCGCCGTGTCGGTATGGATGGCGCGGCGGACGGCGAATCGCCTGATGGCGCAAGCGAAGCTGGAAGGCGAGCCGCAGTCGGTTCCCTTCGACGACGAAGACGAAGGACGCTAGGGCTCGATGGCCGATCCGATTGAACAGTTTAAGATCGAAAAGATCGTCGAACTGCCCGACGTGACCGTTCCGGGTCTCGGCCTGGTCGATCTGGCCATCACCAATTCGCACGTCGCGATGACCATCGCCTTCGCGATCATCGTGCTGTTCCTGACCGTCGTGACATCGGGGGCCAAGGTTGTGCCGGGACGGCTTCAGGCCGCGGGCGAGACCCTGTTCGGCCTGATCGACAATCTGACCGATTCCATCATCGGCCACGACGGCAGGAAGTATTTCCCCTTCGTCTTCACCGTCTTCACCCTGATCCTGGCCATGAACCTGCTCGGCATGTTCCTGACCTTCACCGCGACGGCGCAGTTGGCCGTGACCGCGACCTTCGCCCTGTTGACCTTCGGCCTGGTGCTGGTGATCGGCTTTGCCAAGAACGGGTTCAAATTCTTCCTGCTGTTCTGGCCGACCGGCGCGCCGCTGGTGATGCGGCCGATCGTGGGCTTCATCGAGTTCATTGCCTTCATGCTGCGGCCCCTGACCCTGGCGCTCCGTCTGTTCGGCAACATGCTGGGCGGCCACGTGGCGCTGAAGGTGTTCGCCGGCTTCGTGGTGTCGCTGGGCGCACTTGCCGCGGGCGGCGGCTTCGGCCTTCTGGGCCTGCCGGCGGCCGGACTGTCGCTGGGCATGGTCCTGGGCCTGACCGCCCTGGAGTTTCTCGTGGCCTTCCTTCAGGCCTTCGTGTTCGCCGTTCTGACCTGCATCTACCTGAACGATGTGGTCAACCTGGGTGAGGGCCACTAGGCCCCCGCCCAGTCCTCACCTCCCCCCTCAACCCACCCAGACCAGGACCAGAGACTCATGGAAGTAGAAGCCGCCAAGGCCATCGGCGCCGGCCTCGCCACCCTCGGAATGATCGGCGCCGGCATCGGCGTCGGCACCATCTTCGGCAACTTCCTGGCGGGCGCCCTGCGCAATCCGTCGGCCGCCGCCTCGCAGATCGGCAACCTGTTCGTGGGCGCCGCCCTGGCGGAAGCCCTCGGCATTCTGGCCTTCGTTCTGGGCCTGCTGATCTACTTCGTCTGATCGTTCCTTCCGATGTGCGGCCCCTGCCCTGATGGCGGGGGTCGTCGTCGCCTGTTTTCCAGATTGACGAGCTCATGAGCGCCGCCGCCCCGACCGAAGACACGACCACCGCCGACGCCCACGCAGGCGCCCCCGGTGCCCATGCGTCCACCACCGCGCCCGCCCACGGTACGGAGGAGGCCGGCGGCCTGCCGCAGTTCGAGTTCCAGCACTGGGGCGGGCAGATCGTCTATCTGCTGTTCCTCTTCGTCCTCCTCTATCTGCTGATCTCGAAGGTCTTCGCCCCGCGCATGCGTCGGGTGTTTGACGAGCGCGCGCAGACCATCAGCGGCGCCGTGGCCACCGCTCGCGCGGTCCAGGCCGAGGCCGCCGGTCAGGCCGAGGCTGCAAAGCGTGAGGTCGAGGAGGCCCGCGCCGCCTCGCGCGCCATGGCCGCCGCCGCCAAGGCCCGCGTCACCGAAGAGGCGAATGCGCGCGCCGCCGCCGAGGAGGCTGTCGTCGCCGCCCGCATCGCCGAGGCCGAGGCCGCCATCGGCAAGACCCGCGACGCCGCCATGGCCAATGTGGCCGTCATCGCCGCCGACACCGCCGCCGCCATGGTCGAGCGCCTGACGGGCAAGGCTCCCACCGCGACCGAACTGAAGGGCGTGGCCTGATGCCGCATTTTCTGGATTTCGATTATTTCTACCGGCTCGATAACCCTGAGCTCTGGGTCGGTATCGGCCTACTGCTGTTCATCGGTATCGTGGTTTTCGTCGGCGTGCCGAAGCTGGTCGCCGGGGCGCTGGACGCCAAGGCCGCCAAGATTCAGTCCGAACTCGACGAGGCCGCGCGCCTGCGCGCCGAGGCCGAGGCCCTGTTGGCCCAGATCCGTCAGGAGAAGGCCGAGGCTGAGGCCCAGGCCGCCGAGATGCTGAAGGCCGCCGAAGCCGACGCCCGCCGCATGGAAGTCGACTCCCGGGCCAAGCTCGAGGAATCCCTGACCCGCCGTCAGGCCCTTGCCGAGCGCCGGATCGCCCAGGCCGAGGCCCAGGCCACCGCCGACGTCAAGGCCGCCGCCGTCGACCAGGCTGCGCGTACGGCCGAAGCAATCCTGGCCGCCCGTCTGGCCGCCTCCGGCGACGATCCGATGCTCGCCCCCGCCGTCGCCCGCATCGGTGCCGGCCTGAACTGACCCTCCGTCGTCATCCCGGACGCCCGGGAGGACGAGCCGGGATCACTGCGGTTTGAAGGCATCGCCTAGGCGAAGCGCACGCCCAGCGTCGCCTGCGTATCGTCGAACAGCCGGGCCGCGGCGGCCTCGTCGAGGGCGTGAGGCTCGGCCTTTGCCGGACCCGGCGGGCCTTTCATTTCCTTCGCCCGCTGGGGTCCGATGAAGGCTCCTGGCCTGATCTTCGGATCAGTCGCTGCCATCAATA
>CAMCIP010000124.1 GCA_945874855.1 Brevundimonas vancanneytii | reverse complement strand
AGGACACCAAGAGGGCACCAAGGACACCAAGGGCTCAGACGACCAAGCGGCGGATGCCGTTCTTGATCAGGACGGAGTTGAAATTGATGAGGTAACCGAGTCGGACGCGGGAGAAGCGGAGGTAGGTGATAAGCTGGGCGACATGGATCGACGCCAAGGCGTCGATCGATTTGACCTCCACCACCACCTGCCGTTCTATCAGGAGGTCCAGCCGAAAGCCGACGTCGATGCTGACGTCGCCATAGGTGACCGGCACTCCGACCTGCCGCTCGACGGTGAGTCCCCGTTGTCGGAGCTCCTCGGCGAGACACGCCTCATAGACCGACTCCAGCAGACCCGGCCCCAGGGCGCGATGCACCGTGAGCGCAGCATCGACGACAGTGCGCCCGATGCGATCCACCTCGTCCGACACAACCCCGGTCCCTTGGTGTCCTTGGTGCATCCTTGGTGCCCTTGGTGATGAACCCCTTCGCCACGGCCAAATGCCCCCTCACCCCTCCAGCGTCTCAACCTTCAAGTCAGGGTGATCCAGTCCGCCGGGCCCCGGCCGCTTTCCCCGCCTTCGGCCAAGCGTGCGAAGTAGGGCCGGACGATGCGCTGGCACAGTTCAACCGCGACCTCGTCACACCAAGGGTCGGTCGTGGCGGCGTGGCGCCCCGATAGGTGTTCGACGAGTACGGCCTCAATGTCGGGCAGATGGCGAAGCCGCCCGGTCGTCACGGCCTCCGCGTAGCGCTCAGTGTCCGTCCAGGCATCGACGCCACGCTCCTCCGACCAAGCCGAAAGATAGCGGGAGACCAAGACCAGTGCCGCCCCGGTCCGGAGTAGGTCGAAGTCAAGGTAGTAGGCGTCCGGCGCCTGCACGGCATCGATGTAGGTCAGCGGATCGAAGCGAATCGGCCAGTCGGCGTTGTGCAGGATGGCACCGTCGGCCGCGATGCCCTGATACATCAGCAGGATGTCCCGAACCGCGTCCCACGCGGCCGGGGCGTTCTCCTGCGTCACCACGTGCATCAGAACGCGCTTTCCCCCGTGATGGCGCGGCCGAGGATGAGGGCGTGGACGTCGTGGGCGCCTTCGTAGGTGTTGACGGTCTCGAGGTTCATGGCGTGGCGCATGACGTGCATCTCGCCGGTGATGCCGGCGCCGCCGTGCATGTCGCGGGCCTCGCGGGCGACGGCCAGGGCCTTGCCGCAGTTGTTGCGCTTCATCATCGAAATGGCTTCCGGGCACCAGTCGCCCTTGTCGAGGCGGCGGCCGAGCGCCAGCGCGCCCTCGAAACCCAGGAAGATTTCGGTCTGCATGTCGGCCAGCTTCTTCTGGACCAGCTGGCGCGAGGAGAGGGGGCGGCCGAACAGCATGCGCTCGGCGACATAGTCGCGCGTGGCGTGGAAGCAGAACTCCGCCGCGCCCATGGCCCCCCAGGCGATGCCGTAGCGGGCCTTGTTCAGGCAGGAGAAGGGGCCGCGCAGGCCCTTGACGCCCGGCAGGAGGTTTTCTTCCGGCACCAGGACGTCGTTCAGGCCGATGTCGCCGGTGATGGAGGCGCGCAGGGACAGCTTGTCGCCGATCTTGCCCGTGGTGAAGCCGTCCATGCCGCGTTCGACGATGAAGCCGCGGATCACGTCGTCGAGCTTGGCCCAGACGATGGCCAGGTCGGCGATGGGGGAGTTGGTGATCCAGTATTTGCCGCCGTTCAGCCGATAGCCGCCGTCGACCTTTTCCGCCCTGGTCTTCATCGAGGCGGGGTCGGAGCCGCCGTCGGCCTCGGTCAGGCCGAAACAGCCGACCAGTTCACCGGCCGCCATACGGGGCAGGAAGCGCATCCTCTGCTCCTCGGAACCGAAGGCGTAGATGGGGTACATGGCCAGCGAGCTCTGCACCGACATGGCCGAGCGATAGCCGCTGTCGACCGCCTCGATCTCGCGGGCGATCAGCCCATAGGCGACGTGGCTGGCGCCCGCGCCGCCGTACTGTTCCGGAAGGGTCGCGCCCAGAAAGCCCATCTCGCCCATTTCGGTCATGATGGCGCGGTCGAAGGTCTCGTCGCGGAAGGCGGCGACGATGCGCGGCAGCAGCCGTTCGCGGGCATAGGCCCGGGCCGCGTCCTGGATGGCGCGCTCGTCCTCGGTCAGGCGGCCGTCGAGGTCGAGCGGGTCGTCCCAGCGGAAGGATTTGGTCGTGGGGGCGGCACCGTCGGCCATGGGGTCTGTCTCTCCGCGCGGGCGGGGCCCGGTCGGCCCTCTGGTTCAGGGCGCGGTTTAGGGCAGAATGGGCGGGTCGGGTAGTGGCGCCGCCCGTCGCAGGCTATGGGTCCAGGGATGATCGCCACCTTCAGACGCCTGTTTCTCGACCACCCGCGCGAGGTGGGCGAAAGCTATTTGCATCATTTCGCCGCGGCGGCGCGGTTCAGCCTGGGTCTGCTGCGGCTGTCGGCCACGGCCTTCGTCCATGCCGTCGTGCCGGGACTGCACAAGACCACGGTGTCGGACGAGATCAAGCGCATGGCCGACGACATGGGCTATCGCGCCCAGGTGGCGCGGGAGTGCCGCATGCGCGACGCCGGGGCCTGGGACCCGGGGCTGTGAGGATTGCCGGTCTGGTCAAGATTAGCTAGGCTTGCAGCCGAAGGAGTTCGATCATGACCGTCGTCAACATGCTCGAAGCCAAGACGCGGCTGTCGCAACTGGTCGAGGCCGTGGAGAGCGGGGCGGAAGCCGAAATCATCATCGCCCGCAACGGCAAGCCGGCGGCGCGCCTGACCGCCCTGGCGCAGGGCCTGGACCGCCCGATCCGACTGGGACTGGCCAAGGGCGAGTTCGAGCCGCCGGCGGACCCCCACGCCGACGACGACGCGGTTCTTGAACTCTTCGGCCTGAAGGGCGAGGGGTGAAGCTGCTTCTGGACACCCATATCGCGCTGTGGGCGGTCGCGCGGCCCGACCGGCTTTCGGTTGCCGCTCAACGGCATCTCGCCGCGGCCACGGACCAGCCCAGGGTCAGCGTCGTGTCCCTGTGGGAAATCGCGATCAAGTTCAGGCTCGGCAAATCGGGACCCAACGCCATGTCCATCTCCGCGGAACGGGCCAGGACCCTCTTCCTCGAGGCGGGCTTCGACCTGCTTCCGGTCATGCCGGAGCACGCCGTGGCGGTCGAAAGACTGCAGGTGGAGGGGCACAAGGACCCGTTCGACCGTCTGCTGGTGGCCCAGGCCATGAGCGAACCCTTGATCCTGCTGACGCATGACGCCGCCCTCGAGGCCTATTCAGACGTGGTGCGACGAGTATGAGCGGCCCCCTTCACGGCGTGCGCGTGCTGGACCTGTCGCGGGTGCTGGCCGGGCCGTGGGCGACGCAGACCCTGGCGGATCTGGGCGCCGAGGTGATCAAGATCGAGCGGCCGGGCGCGGGCGACGACACCCGGCTGTGGGGGCCGCCGTTCACGACCAAGACCGACGGATCGCGCGGGGACGCGGCCTATTTCCTGTGCGCCAACCGGGGCAAGAAGTCGGTCGAGCTGGACATCGCCTCGCCGGAGGGCGCCGAGACGGTGCGGAAGCTGGCTGCGACCTGCGACGTGGTGGTCGAGAACTTCAAGACGGGCGGGCTGAAGAAGTACGGGCTGGATTGGGCCAGTCTGGAGAAGGTCAATCCGCGGCTGGTCTATTGCTCCATTACCGGCTTCGGCCAGGACGGGCCGGACGCCCACCGGGCCGGCTATGACTATATGATCCAGGCCATGGGCGGGCTGATGTCCGTGACCGGACAGCCGGACGGGGCGCCGGGGGCCGAGCCGATGAAGGTGGGGGTGGCGGTCGCGGACCTGTTCACCGGCCTGTATGCGTCCAACGCCATTCTGGCGGCCCTGATGCATGCGCGGGCGACGGGCGAGGGCCAGCACGTGGACGTGGCCCTGTTCGACGTCCAGGCCGCCATGCTGGCCAATCAGGCGACCAACTGGTTCGTCTCGGGACGGGCCCCGACGCGGATGGGCAATGCGCATCCGAACCTGGCCCCCTATCAGCCTTTTCCGTGCACGGACGGCATGGTGGTGATCGCCGTGGGCAACGACGGCCAGTTCCGGGCCCTGTGCGGGGCGCTGGGCGCGGCGAGGATGGGCGAGGACCCGCGGTTCCTCACCAATGCGGCGCGGATCGAACACCGGGCGGAGATGACGGCGACGCTGGCGGCCCTGACCGCGGGTCACGACATGGCGGGGCTGATGGCCCGGCTGGAGGCGGCGGGGGTGCCGTACGGGCCGGTCAACACGGTGGATCAGGTCTTCGCCGAGCCCCAGGCCGTGCATCGCGGGCTGGAGATCGAACAGACCCGCCCGGACCTGTCGGCGCCGGTGCGCACGGTGGCCAGCCCCATCCGCCTGTCGAAGACGCCCGTCGCCTACGACCGCCCGCCGCCGGCGCTGGGGGCGGATACGGACGAGGTGCTGGGGGAACTCAGGGAAGCCACTCTCTGAGGTCGAGGGGATAGCCGAGGAGCAGGGAGGCGAGCGAACTGCCGAAGATCAGTCCGACGCCCCACCGCACCAGCGCCTTCGACCCGACGATCCCCCGCACTTCGGAGTCGTCGAGTTCGCCGATCTTGCCGGGCGTGGCCGCCTCCCGCCAGTCATCGAACTCGTCTGGCGTGGCGAACTCCCCGGCGCGGGCGCGACGGGCCAGGTCGCGGGCCCGGTCGATCTGGTCTGCGAGCGCCACCACCCGGATCCCTCCGAGGGCGATCTGCAGGTGCGGAAACAGGGTGGCCATATCGCGGTCGGGCAGCCAGGCCTCAATCCCGTACCGACGAAGCAGCGCCGCGAGGAGTTCCGCCTCCGGCAGGGTCGAGAGACGGGCGACTTCGTACTCCTCAGCCATCTCAGTCCTCCTGCGCCACCCGCTCGGCGATCCGGGCGGGGGGCAAGGGGTCGGGGCCCTCGGCCCAGTCGATCAGGGGCAGGCCCTCGACGCGGCCGAAATGGCGGACGTTGCGCGTCACGACGGTCCAGCCGCGCGCCAGGGCCTGGCCGGCGATGAGGCTGTCGATGTCCCCGATCGGCGTGCCCCGTTGTCTCAACATTGCGCGGACCCGGCCGGACTCGGAGGCGTCCTCCGGGGTGAAATCGACCTCCGAGAACTGCACCAGAAATTCCTCCAGTTGCAGCATCCGCCGTTCCGGGGCGGAGCTGCTGAGCGCGCCACTGACCAGTTCATGTCGAACGAGCGGCGACATGATCAGAGCGTCGCCGCTGAGCACCACGCGGTTCAGCATTTCCTCGGTCGTGCGCCGCGGACTGCGCAGAAGATGGACGACCTCGCTCGTATCGACGGACAGGCTCACCACGTCGTGATCGGCGTGATGGTCTGAGGCGGCGGCTCCGGAAAAGGGTCGTCGGGATCCATCAAGGCGTCGATCCGGGCCCACATGGCGTCCAGCTCGGCCTGGGTCGTCGCTTTCTTGCGCAGCGGTTCAAGGATGACCGCATCGCCCTGCCTGCGGATGCGCACCTGCCGCCCCTCAAAACGGTAGGCCTTGGGCAGACGCACGGCCTGGCTGCCGCCGCTTGTGAACAGCCTGGCGGTATCGCCGTCAGCCTTGGGTATGAAGCCGTCATCCATAACCGCGCCCATATCTACAGGCGTAGATACTAGGTCAAAACTCCGTCCAGGACAATCACGGGGCGCCGTAGGCGGCGGGAGGTTCGTCCTCGAACAAGACCGAGGCCACCAGCGAGGAGAACAGATAGACGAGGAAGATGCCGACCGGCACGAACACGAGGGGCGCCCAGCGCGCGAGTGCCGACGGCGGCCGGTAGTCCGGGGCGGCGGCCAGGTCCTCGATCAGATTCAGACCCATGGCGTCCGCAGTTCCCTCCTCGGCGTCGGCCGCGAAGTCGCGGGTCTTCAGCCGTAACAGCGCCTTGCGGGCGAGGGCGAGTTGGCGCGCTTGCACGAACACCGGCTCGCTTCCTATGCCCCGGCTTGACTCACCATGGGTGCGGGCCCTGGCCCCGCCGGCCTCGAGATAGTCGGCGACGTTCGACGCCCTGCCCTGATCGGAAAACCAGGCGACCGCGACCCATTCGGAACCCGGCCGCCCCATCGTCTCACAAATCCAGCAGGAACCGCTGCGGGTCTTCCAGATAGTCCTTGATCCGCACAAGGAAGGTCACCGCCTCCTTGCCGTCGACGATGCGGTGATCGTAGCTGAGGGCGAGGTACATCATGGGGCGGATGACGACCTGGCCGCCGATGGCGACCGGGCGCTGGACGATGTTGTGCATGCCCAGGATGCCCGACTGGGGCATGTTCAGGATGGGCGTGGACATCAGCGAGCCGTAGATGCCGCCATTGGTGGTGGTGAAGGTGCCGCCCTGGAGCTGGTCCAGGGTCAGGTCGCCGTCGCGGGCGGCCTTGCCGAGGGCGGCGATGCCCTTTTCGACGCCCGCCAGCGACAGGGTGTCGGCGTCGCGCAGCACCGGCACGACCAGGCCCCGGTCGGTGCCGACGGCCACGCCGACGTCATAGTGGTTCTTGTAGATCACGTCGGTGCCGTCGATCTCGGCGTTGACGGCAGGGATCTCCTTCAGCGCCTCGACCACGGCCTTCACGAAGAAGGACATGAAGCCCAGCTTGATGCCGTGGCGCTTTTCGAAGACGTCCTTGTATTTCGTGCGCAGCTCCATGACGGCCGTCATGTCCACCTCGTTGAAGGTGGTCAGCTGGGCTGCGGTGTTCTGCGATTCCTTCAGGCGGCGGGCGATGGTCTGGCGCAGGCGGGTCATCTTGACCCGCTCCTCGCGGGCGCCGGCCGGGCGCGGCGCGGCGGCGACGACGGGGGCGGCCAGGGCCGGAGCCGGAGCGGCCATGGCCGCCTT
>CAMCIP010000123.1 GCA_945874855.1 Brevundimonas vancanneytii | reverse complement strand
GTCTCGGCAGCGGGCGCCTCGGCAGCCGGGGCTTCGGCGGCCGGCGCGGCGGGCGCTTCGGCGGGAGCCTCAGCCGGGGCCGCCTTCTCTTCGCCGCCGGAGCAGGCCGCCAGGGCCAGGGTCAGGCTGGCGGTTGCGGCGCCGAAAATTCCGAATTTACGCATGTGTTTCCTCGCCTCGATCCATATCGTGGTGGACGCGACATTAGGCCCGCGCCATAGGGTGTCAATCGTCGTTAGGTCGCAGAAGTTTCCGATCCTCAGCCGTGCCCGTCGGCGAGACGGCTGAGCCGCACGCGCATGGCCCGCATCGACCACCAGACGCCGAACACCACCAGGGGTGCGGCGATCCCCGCCGCCACCGTCGCGTCGAAACCGCTCCAGGCCGTCTCAAGCCCCTTCAGCACGAACCCGAGCAGGCCGACGGCGTAATAGGCGATGGCCACGGTCGACAGCCCTTCGACGGTCTGCTGCAGGCGGATCTGGACGGCGGCGCGCCGGTCCATGGAGCGCAGCAGGGCGGCGCTGGTCGCCTCGGACGCCACGCCCACGCGCGTGCTCAGCATCTGGGCCATGCGGGCGATGCGGTCGATGGCCGCCCGTTCGCGCCGTTCTACGGCGTCGCAGGTGCGCATGGCGGGCTCCAGCCGGCGCTGCATGAACTCGCCGATCGTCACCATGCCGTTGAGGCGTTCCTCGCGCAGCCGTTCGATCCGCTCCCCGACCAGTCGGTGATAGGCGCCGGCCGCGCCGAACCGGAAGCTGGTGCGGCCGATCAGGGCCTCGGTCTCGCCGGCCAGATTGGCCAGCCGGTCCAGCAGGGCGCGGTCGGCCTCGATGTCGGACTTCTCCACCAGAGCCCCGGCCAGTTCGGCGGCACGCTCCTCGATGCCGCCCAGTTCGGCGGCGGCGGCCCCGGCGACGGGAAAGGCCATGAGGGCCAGCAGGCGATAGGTCTCGATCTCCAGCAGGGCCTGAACGTGCCGCCCGGTCACGACCGGGTCGCCCGCGCCGTCCAGCAGCAGGAAGCGCGTCATGCCCAGGGAGTCGGGCCGGAAGTCCGTCATCGCCTCCGAGCCGCCGCCGTCCGGCAGTCTGGCCCCCACGGCCTCGGGTCCGAAAAAGCTCTTCGGGGACGCCCGGCCGCTTTTGGGCCGGACTTCCAGCCGCGCAGCCACCAGGACCTGACCCGGAAATCCGGCGACCCAGTCCTGGGGGGCCAGGTCCATGGCGGTTTCCGAGAAGGGCTCGGCGCGGCGCGGCACGCGGAAGAAGGTCCAGGTCGAGCCCTCGGTGTGCCGCTCCCAACGCAGGGACCAGCTGCCGGCGTCGACCACGCACCAGCGCGCGGTCGGGCCCGGCTCGGGCTGGCCCAGACGGGCGCACAGGGCGGTCATGTGGGCGCGGTCGTCCCGTTCGCCCTTCAGGCCGGAGATGGTTGCGATCCGGGTCACCAGCATGGGCGGCGACAGGGGGGTGGAGGGCCTGGCGTGTGCCTCGGCCAGCAAGGCGTCGCGCTGGCCGTGCCATGACCAGGCCACGGAGAGTCCCGACGTCGCCATCAGCGTCTCCCTCGACGCGACGCCGCGGTCCGGCGCGCGACGACGATAGGTGACCGTGGGCCCCTGACAAGAGCGTCCAGAAAAATTGACGCCCGGTCCCGAAGCGTCAAATCGATTTGACGCCCCGGCCGTTCGGTGGGACCGTGGCGGAGGTGTTTTTGGGAGCGCGCATGCGCACGGTCTTTCCGTTCTCGGCCATCGTCGGCCAGGACGACATGAAGCTGGCGCTGCTGCTGGCCGCGGTCGACCGGACCCTGGGCGGGGTCATGGTGTTCGGCGACCGGGGTGCCGGCAAGACCACGGCTGTGCGGGCCCTGGCGGCGCTTCTGCCGCCGCTGAAGGTGGTCAGGGGCTGCCGCTTCAACCTCGATCCGGTGCGCGACGCCGGCGCCTATGGGTCGCTCTATGCCGGGACGCTGACCGCCTCGGGCCCCAAGGCGACCGCGCCGGCGCCGGTGGTGGATCTGCCGCTGGGGGCCACCGAAGACCGGGTGGTCGGGGCACTGGATCTGGAGCGGGTGCTGACGCGCGGGGAGAAGGCCTTCGATCCGGGTCTGCTGGCGCGCGCCCATCGCGGCTTTCTGTACATCGATGAGGTCAATCTGCTGGAGGACCATCTGGTCGACCTGCTGCTGGATGTGGCGGCGTCGGGGGAGAATGTGGTCGAGCGCGAGGGCCTGAGCGTGCGCCACCCCGCACGCTTCGTCCTGGTGGGCAGCGGCAATCCGGAAGAGGGCGAGTTGCGGCCGCAACTGCTGGACCGGTTCGGCCTGTCGGTCGAGGTCCGCACGCCGGACGTCCTGGCGGATCGGGTCGAGGTGGTGAAACGGCGCGACGCCTTCGACCGCGACCCGCAAGGCTTCGCCGCCGGCTGGGCCGCCAAGGACGCGCGGGTCCGTAGCCGGATCGCCCGGGCGCAGGCGGCGCTGGACGCCGTCGTCGTGACCGACGTCCTGCTGGAGCAGGGCTCACGCCTCTGTCTCGCGGTGGGCGCCGACGGTCTGCGTGGCGAGCTGACCCTGTTGCGGGCCTCTCGCGCCCTTGCCGCGCTGGAGGGTCGCGCGTCGGTGACCGACGCCGATCTGCGCCGCGTCGCCCCCATGGCCCTGAGGCACCGGCTGCGCCGCGGTCCGCTGGAAGAGCGGGCGTCGAACCAGCGCATCGAGCGCGCCCTGACCGAACTGCAGGCGGCATGACGGACGGCGACGCCGGCGGGTCGGAGACCTGGGCCCTGGCGGTCCGGGCCGCGATCCTTCTGGCCGTCGATCCCGGCCTGGGCGGTGCCGTGGTCCGGGCCGGCCCGGGGCCCGTGCGCGACGCCTGGCTGGATCAGCTGAAGGCCCTGTCGCCGCCCGCCGCGCCCTGGCGACGGTTGCCCGCCGGCATCGAGGACGACCGGCTGCTGGGCGGGCTGGACCTGACGGCGGCCCTGACCGGCACGCGTGTGGTCGGTCGCGGCCTGCTGGCCGAGGTTGACGGTGGCACGCTGATCGCGCCGATGGCCGAGCGGCTGGAGGCGTCGACGGCCGCCAAGGTGGCGGCGGCGATGGACTCCGGGACCGTGGATCTGGCGCGGGAGGGGCTGAGCGAGCGGCTGCCCGCGCGCTTCGTTCTGATCGCCCTGGACGAGTCGACGACCGACGAGGCCGGCTGCGCCGCCGCCCTGACCGAGCGGCTGGCCTTCAGTCTGGATCTCGACGGGGTGCGCGCCCGCGAGGCCGAGCCCATCCTGGCGACCTGGGCCGAGATCGCCGAGGCGCGGACGCGTCTGGAAGCGGTGATCGTGGACGAGCCGGCGATCCACGCCCTGTGCGCGGCGGCCGAGGCGCTGGGCATCGGCTCGCTGAGGGCCCCGTCGCTGGCGCTGCGGGTCGCGCGGGCCAATGCCGCCCTTGAAGATCGCGAGGAGCTTGAACCGGACGACCTCAGCCTTGCCGCCCAGCTGGTGCTGGCGCCGCGGGCCACCCGCCGGCCGGCGCCGCCCGACGACGCCGAACCGCCGCCCCCCGAACCGGAGACGGCGCCGCCGGAGGACTCCGCCTCCGATCCGGGCGAGAGCGAGGGCGAACCGTCGCTGGACGAGATCGTGCTGGCGGCGGCCGCGGCGATCCTGCCGGCCGAGCTGGAGGCGATGTGGGCCCGGACCGAGCGGTTGCGCGCCGCTGCCCCGGCCCAGGGCGGAGGAGGCGCGCGGCAGGCTTCGCCGCGGCGGGGTCGTCGGGTGGGGGTGCGCACGGGGTCACCCCGTCAGGGCGTTCTGGATCTGGTGGCGACACTGAAGGCCTCGGCGCCCTGGCAGGGCGTGCGGGCCCGGGCCGACGACGGCAAGAAGCGGCTCCGGCTGGGACGGGACGATTTCCGCATCCGCCGCTTCGAGCGCCGCGCCGAGGCGACGGTGATCCTGGTTGTCGACGCCTCCGGATCGGCTGCCTTCACGCGTCTGGCGGAGACCAAGGGGGCGGTCGAGCTGCTGCTGGCCGAGGCCTATGTGCGGCGCACCCAGGTGGGGCTGATCGCCTTTCGCGGCGAGGCGGCGGAGATCGTCCTGCCGCCGACCCGGTCGGTGACGCGGGCGCGGCGGCAACTGGCGGATCTGGCGGGCGGCGGGCCGACCCCGCTGGCCTCGGCGCTGGAGACGGCCGCGGCCCTGGCCCTGGCCGAGCGGGCGCGGGGACGCACGCCGCTGCTGGTCATCATGACGGACGGTCGGGGCAATGTGGCGCTGGACGGGGCCGCCTTCCGCACCCGGGCGGAGACGGAGGCCCACAGCGCCGCGGGGCGCATCCGGGCGGCGGGACTGACGTCGGCGGTGATCGACGTGTCGCCGCGTCCGCGCGGGGACGCCGAGCGTCTGGCCGAGCTGATGGGCGCGCGCTTCGCCGTCCTGCCCCGGGTCCAGGCGGGCGCCGTGCGCGACCTGGTGCGCGACCTTCAGCCGGCCGCCTGACGCCCATGGCCGACAAGCCCGACTGGCGCAGCGACGGGCGCGACTGGCCGAACGCCGGGGCCAGTCGCTTCCTGTCCGTGGGCGGGCTGGACTGGCATGTGCAGGTGGCGGGCGAGGGGCCGGACCTGCTGCTGCTGCACGGGGCCGGGGCGGCCACGCACAGCTGGCGCGATCTGATACCGCTGCTGGCCACGCAGTTCCGCGTGATCGCGCCGGACCTGCCCGGCCACGGCTTCACCGGGACGCCGTACGAGGCCCTGTCCCTGCCGAACATGGCGCGGCGAACGGCGGCAGTGTTGAGGGCGCTGGACGCGAGACCGGTCCTGCTGGTCGGGCATTCGGCGGGGGCGGCGGTGGCGCTGAGGCTGGCGCTGGACGGCGCCGCGCCGGGGGCGGGGGTGGTCGGGATCAACGCCGCGCTGAAGCCGTTCGCCGGGGCCGCCGCGCCCCTGTTCCGCACCCTGGCGCTGGGCCTGTTCGCCAATCCCCTCGCCATCGGCGTGTTCAGCGCGGCCGCGCGGGACGCCGCCCGCGTGAAGCGGCTGATCGAGGGCACGGGCTCGCATCTGGATGCCCGCGGAATCGAGCTCTACGGACGGCTGTTCCGACGGCGCGGCCATGTGTCGGCGACCCTCGGCATGATGGGGGCCTGGGACGTTCAGGCCCTTCTGGACGACCTGTCGCGGCTGGAGGGCCGTCTGACCCTGATCGTCGGCGACCGCGACCTGGCCGTGCCGCCGGCGGTATCGCGTGGCGTGGCGGCATCCCGACCGGGGACGGAGGTCGTATCTTTGGCAGGGGTGGGACATCTGGCCCACGAGGAAGCTCCGGACGCCGTGGCCGAAATCCTGGCACGGCTGGCCCGGCAGGAGCGCGCGTCATGAGTCCGCAGACGTTCAAGCTGATGGAACTGGTCCTGGTCTTCGGGGCCGTGCTGGGCTGGGCTGTCTGGGAACTGGTCTCCGTCCGTCGCTCCCAGGCCGCGGACCGCCGGGCGCGGGAGCGCGCGGGCGACGGGGAAGGGCCGGGGGCTGAAGACCCCGGCGCGGCGCGTCCACCCCGGTAGTGGCCCGCGGGCGTGCGCCGTTGACACGACAGCAAATGTGTCCAAGCTGATTGACACAGGGGCGTTGCGACATTTCGCGGAAGGGCGCCGGGGCAGTCGGGAATGAGCTCTTCGGTGGCGCGCGTGCGGGCCGGTCTGCGCGATCTGCGCAACCGGTGGGTCTCGAATCCGGAGTTCCAGCGTTGGGCGGCGCGCTTCCCGCTGACCCGCCCGCTGGCGCGCGCCAAGGCGTCAGACCTGTTCGATCTGACCTCGGGCTTCATCTATTCGCAGATCGCCGTGGCCTTTGTGGAGCTGGATCTGCTGCGCGCCCTGAGGGCAGGGTCGGTCACGGCGGTCGAGCTGGCCGAGACGGCGGCCATGCCCCGCGAGTCGGCCGAACGTCTGCTGAAAGCCGGGTCGGCGCTGGGCCTTGCCGAACCCCTCGGAAACGGCGCCTTCGGGCTGGGCGAGCGCGGGGCAGCCTTGTTGGGCGCGCCCGGCGTGGCGGCCATGGTCCGGCACCATGCGGCCCTCTATGCGGACCTCGCGGATCCCCTGGCCCTGCTCAGGCGGGGTGGAGGCGGGGGAGCCCTGTCCCGTTACTGGCCCTATGCGGAGGCGTCGGGCACGACCGAGGATCAGGCCACGGCGGACTATTCCGAACTGATGCGGGTGTCCCAGGCCCTGGTGGCCGAGCAGGTTCTGAACGCCTATCGCATCGACCGACACCGGCGAATGATCGACGTCGGCGGCGGCGCCGGGGCCTTTCTGGAGGCGGTGCGGGCCCGCGCGCCGCAGCTGGAGCTGACGCTGTTCGACCTGCCCGCGGTGGCCGAGGCGGCCGGTCGTCGATTCGCCGCCGAAGGTGTGCCGATCCAGACGGCCGGGGGTGACTTCTTCCGCGATCCCTTTCCCGAGGGCGCGGACCTGATCAGCCTGATCCGCATCCTGCATGATCACGACGACGCCCCGGCACAGGCCCTGCTGCAGCGGGTGCGGACGGCGCTGAAGCCGGGCGGGCGGCTGCTGATCGGCGAGCCCATGGCGGGTGTGCGCGGCGCGGAGAAGGCCGGGGACGCCTATTTCGGCATGTATCTGCTCGCCATGGGGTCCGGTCGGGCACGAACACCCGGCGAACTGGCCGGTATGCTGCGCCAGGCCGGGTTCCGGCGGTCCTGGCGGGTGCCTACCGACCTGCCGCTCATCGCCTCGGTGATGGTCGCACAAGCCTGACGGGCGAATGTGTAATCTTTGTTTGACAACCAAGACCGTCAATCTAAGCTGACACCTTGGGAGGCGGCATGGGCATTGGCCCGT
>CAMCIP010000122.1 GCA_945874855.1 Brevundimonas vancanneytii | reverse complement strand
GGCCGTCGGTGAAGCCGGGAAACAGGGTCGCGCCCTTCAGGTCGAGGCGCCGGTGTCCGGCCGGCACGCCTGCCGGCTCGGTCGCGCCGACGAAGGCGATGCGCCCGTCCGTGACCACGACCACCGCGGCGGTCGGGGCCCCGTCGACGCCGGTGTGGATCGTCCCGCCGGAGATCACGAGATCCTGGGCCGCCGCGGTGGTGGCGAGGGCGGAGAGGGCGGCGGTGAGGGCGAGACGAAAACGCATGGGGCGCGGGCTCCGGTTCGGTGACCGGCTTACCGGCTGGGCCGGGCCCTGTGAAGCGCGGCGGCCGGCCGCCTCAGTTCAGCACCCGTCGGCCGTCCGGCACGTCCAGGCTGAAGGCGGGGATGGCGGCCTCGAAGTCGGCGCCGTCCGCATCGGTCATCATATAGGCCCCGACCATGGAGCCAGAGGGCGTCGGCAGGGGGCAGCCCGAGGCGTAGTGATAGCGGTCGCCGGGGGCGATCACCGGCTGTTCGCCGACCACGCCGGGACCCCGCACCTCCTCCACCCGGCCCAGGCCGTCGGTGATGATCCAGCGGCGCGCCATCAGCTTCACGGGGCCGGGGCGACGGTTCTCGATCTCGACCTGATAGGCCCAGACCCAGCGCCCCGCCTCGGGGTCGGACTGTCCGGCCAGATAGCTGGGCCGCACGCGCACGACGACATCATGGCTCTCGGCGACATAGGCGGGATCTTCGTTCATGGGTCATCGTCCGCGTCCCCGGGGCGGGGATCAAGCGCGGTCTCCTGTCGCGGGAGGTGACGCGACGCGCCAAACGGTGCAAGCCAAGGGCATGACTTTCGACGATTCCGTCCCCGGCATCCTGCCCTGCCAGGGCATCGAGGCCCTGATCGCGACCGGCGCGATCTCCGCCGACGCCCCGTTCGACGCCGACCAGGTGCAGCCGGCCAGCCTGGACCTGCGCCTGGCCAACCGCGCCTGGCGGGTGCGGGCCAGCTTTCTGCCCGGGGCGCGGCGGGTGGAGGAACGTCTGGCCGACGTGACCATGCACGCCATCGACCTGTCGCCCGGCGTCGTGCTGGAAAAGGGCTGCGTCTACATCGTGCGGCTGGCCGAGCGGCTGGCCCTGCCGCCGGGGCTGATCGCCCGGGCCAATCCCAAGAGCTCGACCGGCCGGGTCGATGTGTTCGTGCGCCTGCTGACCGACCATGGCGCGGCCTTCGACGACGTGGCCGAGGGCTATGACGGGCCGCTGTATCTGGAGGTCGCGCCCCAGACCTTTTCCATCCTGGTGCGGCCCGGGACGCGGCTGAACCAGCTGCGGCTCAAGGTCGGCGACCCGCCGCGACTGGAGACGCGCAGCGTGGGCGTCGATCTGGGCGGCGTCGCTGTCGACGGGCGGGGCGAGGTGGTGGGCTTCCGCGGGCGGCGGCATGCGGGGGTGATCGACCTGGACCGGATCGACGGCCACGACCCGCGCGACTTCTGGGAGCCGCTGTACGCCCCGCGCGCCGAACTGCTGCTGGACCCCGGCGAATTCTACATCCTGGCCTCCAATGAGGCGGTGGAGATTCCGGTGCTGCAGGCCGCGGAGATGACGCCGATCGACCCCTCGGTGGGCGAGTTCCGCGTCCACTACGCCGGCTTCTTCGACCCCGGCTTCGGCACGGAGGAGGCGGGCGGGCGCGGCGCGCGCGGCGTGCTGGAGGTGCGCACCCATGACACCCCCTTCCTGCTGGAGCACGGCCAGACGGTGGCGCGGCTGGTCTATGAGCCCCTGACCGAACGGCCGGCCCGGCTCTATGGCCAGGGCGGCAGCCACTATCAGCGCCAGGGGCTGAAGTTGAGCAAGCATTTCCGGGCCTGGTGAGCCGGGCTCACTCCAGCCGGTCGGCCTTGCGCAGGCCCGGAAACAACCGCGCCCACAGGCCGGTGGCGGTCAGGGCCCCCACCCCGCCGAACACCGCCGCCCCGACCGGACCGAGGAAGCGCACGGCCACGCCGGAATAGGCCTCGCCCAGTTCGTTGGACGCGCCGATGAACAGCATGGAGACGGAGCTGACCCGGCCGCGCATATGGTCGGGCGTCGACAGCTGGATCAGGCTCTGGCGGATGTTGACGCTGATCATGTCGGCCGCGCCGCCGATCAGCAGGGCCGCGGCGCTGATCCAGACGACCTTGGACAGGCCGAAGGTCAGGGTGCAGATCCCGAACACGGCCACCGCCCCGAACATCCAGACCCCGGCGCGGCGCACGATCGGCCAGCGTGCCAGATACAGGGCCATGCCGAACGCCCCGACCCCGAAGGCCGCGCGCAGCAGGCCGAAGCCCTCGGCGCCGACCTGCAGGATGTCGCGGGCGAAGATGGGGGTCAGCAGGGCCACGCCCGCGAACAGCACCACGATCAGGTCGAGGGAGATGGCGCCGAGCACGATCTTCGTCGTCCAGACATAGCTCAGACCCTCCTTGACCGCGGCCCAGCGGCCGGACCCGCCCTCGACCCGCGGCGGACGGCCGGAGGTGCGGATGGTCAGGAAGGCCGCCAGCCCCAGAAGGAACATGCCCAGCGCCACGGCATAGGCCAGCGGCGTCGAGGCCCCCACGATCACCCCGCCGAGCGCAGGTCCGGCGATGGCCCCGGTCTGGAAGGCGATGGACTGGGCCGCGATGGCGCGCGGCAGGGCGGTCCGGCCGACCACCATGGGCAGGAAGGCCTGGCTGGCCGGGGCCAGGAAGGCGCGCGCCGCACCGAAGACACAGGCCGTGGCCAACAGGCCCCACAGCGGCGGCGATCCATGCAGCGCCATGGCCAGGAAGGCGGCCGCGCACAGGACCTCCACGGCGATCGACAGGGCCACGGTGGTCTTGCGGTCGCGCCGGTCGGCCATTTCCCCGGCCGGCAGGGTCAGGGCCAGCAGGGGGATGAACTGCACCAGGCCGACCAGACCCAGATAGAGGCTGGCCTGTTCGATCGGATGGTCGCGGCGCGCGATCTCATAGACCTGCCACAGCAGGGCCGAGGACTGGATCTGGATCGCCAGCACCGCCAGCAGCCGCCCGAACCACAGGCGACGGAAATCGGGCAGGACCCACGGGTTGTCGCCGCGCGGGTCGCCTGCGGCCGCGGCGACGTCGGGGGCGATGGGCCGGGGTGACTCGGGTGCGTCGGTCACTTCACCCGGCCGGGGCTGGCGTCATAGGGGGTGCCGTCCTTGTGGCGATAGGCCGTGTCGCCGTCGCCGGCGATCATCAGGTCGATGTCGGGATAGTCGACGGCGTCCTGTTCGGGGTTTCGTCCGCCGACCTCAAGGATGACGGCCGGCGCGCCGGACCGGTTGACCAGGTGATGGCCATCGGCCACGCCCCTGGCAAAGCCGGCGCAGTCGCCCGCCTTCAGAACGGTTTCCCCGTCAGACTCGATCAGCACCACCTCGCCCGACAGGATCCAGACGAACTCGTCCTCGGCCGAATGCCAGTGCCGTTGCGACGACCAGCAGCCCGGCGGCAGGACCAGCCGGTTCACGCCGAACTGGGTCAGGCCCGCGGCATTGCCCAGTCGCCGGCGGCGGCGGTCCCGGCAAGGCGCGTCGAAAGGCGGCGGATAGGCGGTCCCGTTGCGCTCGGGGGCTGCGTCGATGTCGATCCTGGGCATGCACTTCTCGCGGCGGCGAAGTCCCCCTAAAGCATGACGGCATGAGCGGCGCATCAACTCCCGTCATCGATCCCGTCCAGCTGACCCGCGAGCTGATCCGTCGCCCCTCGGTGACGCCGATCGATGCCGGGGCCATGGACGTTCTGCACCGGCTGCTGGAGGACCTGGGGTTCACCGTGCGGCGGATGGCCTTCGAGGGCATCGAGAATCTGTATGCGCGACGGGGCAAGGCGTCGCCCAATCTGTGCTTCGCCGGCCATACGGACGTGGTGCCGACCGGCAACCTTGAGTCCTGGTCGGCGGATCCGTTCGAGGCCGAGCTGCGCGACGGCGTGGTGATCGGGCGCGGGGCGGTGGACATGAAGGGGGGCATCGCCGCCTGGGTCGCGGCCGTGGCCGGGGTGCTGGCCGAGGGCGAGCCTGAGGGCAGCCTGTCCTTCCTGATCACCGGCGACGAGGAGGGGCCGGCCCTGCACGGCACCAAGCGGGTGGTGCAGGCCCTGATGGCCGAGGGCGAGGTGATTGACGCCTGCGTGGTCGGCGAGCCCTCGTCGCAGCAGGTCCTGGGCGACATGATCAAGATCGGGCGACGCGGCTCGCTGAACACCTGGATCACGGTGCGCGGCAAGCAGGGGCATGTCGCCTATCCCGACCGGGCGGCCAATCCGGCCCCGGTGCTGGCGCGGCTGCTGACGGAGCTGACGGATCATTGCCTCGATGACGGGTTTACGGCCTTCCAGCCGTCCAATCTCGAGATCACGACGATGGACGTCGGCAATACGGCGACCAATCTGATCCCGGCCGAGGCGCGCGGGCGGCTGAACATCCGCTTCAACCCCAACCACACGGGCGAGAGCCTGATGGCCTGGCTGGACGCACGGGCGCGGGCGGCTGAAGCGGCGACGCCGGGCGTGACGGTGACGACCGAGCATCTGTGGTCGGGCGACGCCTTCCTGACCGAGCCGGGCCCGTTCGTGCGGGCCGTGCAGGACGCGGTCGAGGCGGAGCTGGGCGTGCGGCCCGAGGCCTCGACCACCGGCGGAACTTCCGACGCGCGCTTCATTCGCGCCCTGTGCCCGGTGCTGGAACTGGGCCTGGTCGGCCAGACCATGCACCAGATCGACGAGCGTGTGCCGACGTCGGAACTGGAAGCCCTGACCCGGGTCTATGGACGTGTGATCCGCACGGTGCTGGGCCCGGCCTGACGGCCAGACGGCGACGTCAGAGCAGCCCTTCGACCGCGGCCCGGGCCGCCGCGCCGAGATCGGGCCGCTTCAGGGCCAGGGCGACATTGGCGCGCAGCAGGCCGATCTTGTCGCCGCAGTCGTGGGTGACCCCGGCATATTCCACGGCGGTGAAGCTCTGGTCCTTCATCAGCCGGGCCATGGCGTCGGTCAGCTGGATCTCGCCCCCGGCGCCGCGCTCCTGGGTGGCGAGGATGTCGAAGATCTCGGGTTGCAGGATGTAGCGGCCGGAGATCGACAGGGTCGAGGGGGCCTCGCCGCGGGCCGGCTTTTCGACCATCCCCTTCATGCGGATGCGGTTCCCCGTGCGGGACTCGGCGATCGGGTCGACGATTCCGTATTTGTGGGTCTCGCTCTCGGGCACCTGTTCCACGCCGATGACGTTGCCGCCCACCTCGGCATAGACCTCGGCCAGCTGCTTCAGCGCGCCGGGGTCGGAATCGACGATGACGTCCGGCAGGATCACGGCGAAGGGCTCGTCGCCGATGATGTCGCGCGCGCACCAGACGGCATGGCCCAGACCCTTGGGCTGCATCTGGCGCGTGAAGCTCATCTCGCCGGCCTCGGCCAGTTCGGCGTTCATCATCTCCAGGACGTCCAGCTTGCCCTTGGCCTCCAGCTGGGCCTCCAGTTCGATCTGGTGGTCGAAATAGTCCTCGATCGCCTGTTTGGCGCGGCCGGTGACGAAGACGATGTGCTCGATCCCCGCCTCGCGCGCCTCTTCGACGATGTAGCTCAGGATCGGCCGGTCGACGACGTTCAGCAGTTCCTTGGGCGTGGTCTTGGTGCCGGGAAGCACGCGGGTGCCAAGGCCGGCGACGGGCAGCACGGCCTTGCGCAGGCGGCGGGGGGCGGCGGTCATGGCGAATCCTGCAGGGATGAAAGCTCTCAGGACCACCCTAGCGCATCAGGACGCGCTGGCGATCACTCCACCGTCACCGACTTGGCGAGGTTGCGGGGCTGATCCACGTCCGTGCCCTTATGCACCGCGACGTAATAGGCCAGCATCTGCACGGCGACCGCATAGACCAGCGGCGCAATCAGCGGGTGGCAGTCGGGGGCGTCCACGCGACGGATGCCGGCTCCGTGCGGATCGGGGGCATGGGCGGGGGCGATCATGATGACCGGCCCGCCCCGGGCGGCGACCTCCTGGAGGTTGGAGGCGGTCTTTTCAAACACCTCGTCGAGGGGGGCCAGGGCGACAGTGGGCGTGACCTCGTCGATCAGGGCAATGGGGCCATGCTTGAGCTCGCCGGCGGCATAGCCCTCGGCGTGGATGTAGCTGATCTCCTTCAGCTTCAGCGCCCCTTCCATGGCGAGGGGGAACATCGGGCCGCGGCCGAGGAACAGCACGTCGGTGGCCTTGGCCAGGTCGTGGGCGACGTCGCGCAGGGCGGTCTCCATGGTCATGGCCTCGGCGACCAGGCGGGGCGCCTCGAACAGGGCCTTGACCAGCTCGACTTCCCGGGTCGCGTCGATGCGGCCGCGCTGGACGCCGGCGGTGACGGCGAGGGCGAGGAGCGCCGCGACCTGGGCGGTAAAGGCCTTGGTCGAGGCCACGCCGATCTCCGGACCCGCATGGGTCGGCCAGAGGACGGCGGCCTCACGGGCCATGGAGGACGAATGGACGTTGACGAGGGCGGCGGTCTGCAGGCCCTGGGCCTTGCACCAGGTCAGGGAGGCCAGGGTGTCGGCCGTCTCGCCCGACTGGCTGACGGCGACGGCCAGGGTGCCCGGGGTGACGGCCGGCGAGCGGTAGCGGAACTCGGAGGCGATTTCGACGTCGCACGGCAGGCCGGCCAGCTTCTCGAACGCATAGCGGCCGATCTGGGCGGCGTAGAAGGCGGTGCCGCAGGCCACCACCTGGACCCGGCCGACGCCGGCGAAGTCGACGGCCGTGGGCTTGATCCGTCCGTTCACGAAGTCGAGGTATTCCGACAGGGTCCGCTGGATGCTGTCGGGCTGCTCGTGGATCTCCTTCTCCATGAAGTG
>CAMCIP010000121.1 GCA_945874855.1 Brevundimonas vancanneytii | reverse complement strand
AGGTGCCGCTGCTGAAGGTGGACGGGGAGACGATCTGGGACTCCCTGTCGATCGCGGTCTGGTGCGCCGAGCGCTATCCGACGGCGCAGCTGTGGCCGGCCGAGCCCGCCGCCCGCTGGGCCGCGCGGTCGGTGACCTGCGAGATGCATTCCGGCTTCATGGCGTTGAGGACCGACTGTTCCATGGGGCCGGACGCCGCGGGTGTGATCCACACCATGGTCGGTCCGGACCGCGCGCCCCCGCCGACCGGTCAGGCCCTTGCTGACGATGTGCGCCGGCTGGTGGAGATCTTCCGCGACATGCGCGCCCGGTTCGGGGCCGGGGGGCCGTATCTGTTCGGCGACTGGTCGATCCCGGACGCCTTCTTCACCCCGGTGGCGGCCCGGTTCCGCCACTATCAGATCGATCTGGCGGCGCACGGCGACGTCGACGGTGTGGCCCGGGCCTATTGCGAGGCCCTGCTGGACCAGCCCGACTTCCACGAATGGGTCCGGCTGGCCACAACCGCGCGTTAACCGCGTCGCCGAACGGCGTTTTAAGGGAACCGCCTCCAGGATGCCGCATTCGCGCGACGACCCTGTTCGCGTCGCAGCAGCCCGCCGGAGCCGGCCATGTCCGCCCCCCGTCACCCGTCCCCGGAGATTCGGGCCGCCCATAGCTCGGGCATGAGCGTCATCGTCGGCGTGCTGGTGGCCTGCTGCCTGTCGGCAACCTTGCTGGCCAGCCTGATCTAGAAGGTCAGAGCCGGCGGCGTCTCTTCCGCAGGTGCCGGCTGGCCCTCGACCGGCGCGGGCGGCGGTGGAGGCGGCGGCACATAGTCGAGCGACAGCGGCACGGCGTCGGCACCCGAGGCGACGGCGTCAAGCGTGTTCAGCGGCAGGCCCTGCAGGCGCTGATAGACCCAATAGGCCGCGACGACCTTTTCGACATAGTCGCGGGCCTGGGGGACGTCGATGGTCTCGATGAGCAGCAGGGGATCGGCGTCGGGGCCCAGCTTGCGGATCGCGCCCAGCATCGGGCCCGGCCCGGCGTTGTAGGACGGCACCACCCGCAGCAGGTCGCCCTCGAACGGGCCCAGCGCCAGCATGCGGCGGACATAGGTCTGACCCAGCCGAAGGTTCACCGGCGCCTCGAACAGCCGGCGCGGATTGCTGAGAAAGCCGCGGTCGCCGTCCATTTCCGCCGCCGTGGCCGGCATGACCTGCATCAGGCCGTAGGCGCCGGCGCTGGAGATGACCCGGGCGTTGAAGCCGGTCTCCTTGCGCGCGATGGCGAAGACCAGCGACCGTTCGATGGTGAAGCCGCCTTCGGGCTGCAGGTCGGGCATGGGATAGCGGGCGGCGTCGATGCGCTCGGCCTCGGTATTGCGCGGCGTGAGCTGGGCGGACAGGGCCCGGCCCAGACCCCGCCACAGGCGCGACGCCCCGGGATCGCGCGCGCCCAGATAGCCGCGGGCAAACTCCTCGCGGGCATCGGCGACGCGGCCGACCTCCAGCAGGGCCACGGTGCGGCGTGCCTGGGGGTCCTCGGCCACGAAGGTCCGCAGCGCCTCGGTCGACAGACCCTCGGGCAGGCTGTCGAACTCCGGTGTCGGGATGGACTGGCGGACATAGGCCTGGGCCCCGAAATTCTCGATCACCGGCTCGATGCCGAGGCGGCGGTGGGCGATCTGGCCATAGAAGGTGGCGGGCCAGCGCGCGGCCAGCCGCAGGAAGGGCTGGACCAGATGCGGCCGGCCGGCCCGCTCGGCCGCCCGCGCGGCCCAGACGGCGGCGCCGGCGCGCACCCAGGCGTCCTCGACCGGGTTCTCGGCCACGCGTTCGAAGGCGAGGAAGGACTCTTCCCAGCGCCCCAGCCGCCAGGCCGACAGCCCGGCCGTCCACCAGTCGCCGATGGCGACGCCGGTCTCATAGGCGCCGGCCAGATCGTCGGCGTTGAAGGCGATGCGCGCCGCCTTGCCGCCCTCGGCGCCCGCAAGGGATTCGACCCCGCGGGGGCGCCGCGGCTCGGGCGCGCCGTCGGGCCGCCGGCGCATCGCCAGATCATAGGCGCGGGGCGCCTCGGGCAGGTCCGCATAGGCGTCCAGCCAGTCGCTCAGCTCCTGGAAGGTGGCGAGATGGTCGGCGTGGAACAGGCGTTCGAACTCGACCCGGCCCAGCAGGACGCGGTCGCCCGCCTCGCGCGCCGAGGAACGCGCGGCGTCCAGGTCGCCCCGGCGCAGGGAGTCGAAGGCGCTGGTGTAGCTGAGCCGGTCCGAGGGGCTGAGGGCGGTGATCGGCCCCATCTCGAACTGGGCCAGGGCGACGCCCGGCACGGCCAGAAGGGCGACGGCGATCAGTCCGGCGAGGCAGGGCGAGAGACGTCGGATCATGTCGGCTCCCCTGCGAAGCGGCGCTTTCGGGTCCGTCCCGATTCGGGCGCGGACCGGCGTTGAGATCGGTCGTCCGGCAACAAGGGCGCCACCCCTGGCGACGCCCCCTCGCCATCTCGCCCGAATGGGGCGGTTTTGAGTCAGTCGGCCGCGTCCAGACGGGCAGCGAGGTCCAGCAGATCGGCCCAGACCTCACGTTTGGCCTGGGGCTGGCGCAGCAGGAAGGCGGGATGCAGGGTCGGCATGACGGGCGCCGCCACGTCCCCTTCCACCAGCCGCCACTCGCCCCAGCGGCCGCGCAGGCGGGTGATCCCTTCATCGGCCTTCAGCACCTGACGGGCGGCGGCGGCCCCCAGGGTCAGGACGGCGCGGGGCCGGAGCAGTTCGAAGGTACGCTCGAGAAAGGGCGCGCAGACGGCCTGTTCCTCCACCGTCGGCGTGCGGTTTCCCGGCGGGCGCCAGTAGACGGTGTTGGTGATGAAGGCCCGCTCCGCCAGGCCGGCCGCCTCCAGCATCCGGTCCAGCAGGCGTCCGGCCGCGCCGACGAAGGGCTGGCCCCGCGCATCCTCTTCCGCCCCGGGGCCTTCGCCGACGATCAGCAGGCCGCCGGTGGCGGTTCCACGGCTGTAGACCGCCTGACGCGCGCCCATCTTCGAGAGCGGACAGAGGTCAAAGGCGGCGATCGCGGCCTGAAGCGCATCCAGGTCGGGCGCGGCGCGGGCCAGACGACGGGCCTCGGCGACCGCATCGGAGACGGCGGCGGCGTCGGGCGTGACGCGCGCGGCCGGCGCAACCCCCGTGGGACGTCGCGGGGGCGGGGCCGCGGGCACCACAGGGCGCAGGCGATCGACCGGCGCTTTCTCATAGCAGGCCTCGACCCCCGACTCGGCCCAGAAGGCCAGCAGGGCTTCGACGGCGCGGGGGTCGGGCGCGGGCGCGATCATCGGTCCAAGGACTAAGCCTTGACCGTCCTTGCGTCACCTCCCGATAAGGGGTCCGAACGCAGGTAGCTGAGGACGAATGCCATGGCCGATGAGGCGCGCGAGGGCGGGGCGAAGACCGCCTGGCAGGATGCGGTGATCGACCGTCTGCCGGCGCTGGAGGCCCTGACCGGCGTCGAGCGCGACGTCATGGAGTATGACGTGGTCGTCGTCGGGGGCGGGCCGGCCGGTCTCTCGGCCGCGATCCGCCTGAAACAGCGGGCCGAACAGGAGGGCCGCGAGGTCTCCGTCGCCGTGCTGGAGAAGGGGTCCGAGGTCGGGGCTCACATCCTGTCGGGGGCGGTGATCGATCCCTCGGGGCTGGAACGGCTGTTCCCCGACTGGAAGGCCCGCGGGGCGCCGCTGGACACGCCGGTGACGCAGGACAGGTTCCTCGTCCTCGGTCCGGCCGGCGAGATGGACATCAGCTGGCTGCCGCAGCCGGCCTATATGAAGAACCACGGCTGCTACGCCGGGTCTCTGGCCAATCTGACCCGCTGGCTGGGCGAGCAGGCGGAGGCCCTCGGCGTCGAGGTCTATCCCGGCATGGCCGCCAGCCATGTGGTCTGGGACGAACCGACCGGCCGGGTGAAGGGCGTGGTCGCCGGCGTGTTCGGCATCGACCGCGAGGGCCGGCCGACCGACGACTTCCAGCCGGGAATCGAGCTGCACGGCAAATATGTCTTCATCGCCGAGGGTGTGCGCGGCTCCCTGGCCAAGACCATCATGGCCCGCCACAATCTGTGCGACGGGGTCGAGCCGCAGAAATTCGGCCTGGGCATCAAGGAGCTGTGGCAGGTGCCGGCGGCGCAGCACCGTCCCGGCTATGTCCAGCACACCCTGGGCTGGCCGCTGGACGACAAGACCGGCGGCGGCAGCTGGATGTACCATTTCGGCGACCGCTATGTGTCGGTCGGCTTTGTGGTGCACCTGAACTATCGCAACCCCTTCCTGTCGCCCTTCGACGAATTCCAGCGGTTCAAGCATCACCCGGCCATCGCCAGACATCTGGAGGGCGGCACGCGCGTGTCCTATGGCGCGCGGGCCATCACCGAGGGCGGTTTCCAGTCGGTGCCGAAGCTGGCCTTCCCGGGCGGGGCCCTGATCGGCTGTTCGGCCGGTTTCGTGAACGTGCCCCGCATCAAGGGCAGCCATAACGCCATCAAGACCGGCATCCTGGCCGCCGACGCCGCCTTCGACGCCCTGGGCGCCGGGCGCGAGGGCGACGAACTGGTCGAATACCAGGCCGCCTATGATGCCTCGGACGTGGCGAAGGAGCTGCGGCTGGTCCGCAACGTCAAACCGCTCCTGTCGAAATTCGGGGCTACCCTGGGCACCCTGCTGGGCGGCATCGACATGCAGATCACCGCCCTGTTCGGCGGCTGGTCGCCCTGGGGCACGGTCAGCCACGGCAAGACGGATGCGGCGTCGACCGAAGAGGCGTCGAAGCACCGGCCGATCGCCTATCCCAAGCCGGACGGCGTGTTGAGCTTCGACAAGCTGAGCTCGGTCTTCGTGTCCAACACCAATCATGAGGAGGAGCAGCCGGCCCATCTGAAGCTGCTGGATCCCTCGGTGCCCATCTCGGTCAATCTGCCGAGATACGGCGAGCCGGCGCGGCTGTATTGCCCGGCCGGGGTCTATGAGGTGCTGTACGATGCCGACGGCAGGTCGAACCCGCGGTTCCAGATCAACGCCCAGAACTGCGTCCACTGCAAAACCTGCGACATCAAGGATCCGTCCCAGAACATCGTCTGGACCACGCCCCAGGGCGGCGGCGGGCCCAACTATCCGAACATGTGACGTCGCCCGGGGGGTGCGCCGCCTTGCGGACGCCGCAGAAAGTCGGTTCCGTAGCCAGATGACGTCTGCGCGCCCCCTGCTGTTCGCCCTGATCCCCGTCCTGGCCCTGGCCACGCCCGTGTGGGCGCAGGAGCCCCAGGCACCGCCGCTGATCGAGCCGGTGCCGCCGCCGTCGATCCCCGAGGTCTGGTCGCCGGTGCCGGTCGATGAGCAGGGCCGGTCCGCCTATGGCCTGTTCCTGGCCGGGCGGATGGCGGCCGGACAGGGCGACGCGGCCTCGGGCGCCGACTATCTGCGGCGCGCACAGACCCTGGCCCCCGAACAGCCGACGCTGCGCGACCAGGCCTTCGCCACCAATCTGCTGGGCGGGGACCTGGGCTTTGCCGGGCGGATCGCGCCCGAGGGGGAAGAGGTGCCCGCCGCGATCAGCGAGGTCGGCCGGTTGGTCGAGATCGTGCAGGTCTTCGGCGCCGGCGATGCGCGCGGGGCCCTGGCCACCCTTGAAGCCCGACCGATCGAACGCCCGCACCAGCGCGCCGGCCGGCTGGTCACGCCCTTCATCGCCGCCACGGCCGGGGACTGGGATCGGGCCCTGCGGCCCATCACGGGCCCGGCGACGGACGCGGCCACCGTCTATGCCCGTAGCCACCGCGCGCGCCTGCTGGAGATGCGCCGCCGCTACGACGACGCCGCCCAGGAGTGGGCCGCCGCCACCCGATCCCGCCTCGGCCGGCGGCTGTTCGTCCTGGACCACGGCGCCTTTCTGGAGCGACGGGGGCGCCGCGACGAGGCGATCGCCCTGTATGACGCGAGCCTGGCCGAGGGCGTGGTGGACGGGCGCATCGACGCCGCCCGGGCCCGGGCGGCGGCACGGCGACGCCCGCCCGCCATGCCCGGCCTGCGTCAGGGGGCGTCGGACGCCCTGACGGCGGCGGCGGTGCAGGCCACCGCCGAGGGGCAGCATGAGTTCGCCGCCGTCTATCTGCGACTGGCCTATGATCTGGTCCCGTCGGATGCGACCCTGCTCAACCTGGGCGACGCCCTGACCCAGGCGCAGCTGACCACGCCCGGACGACAGGCGTTGATGCAGGTCGGCCCGGCCGATCCGGGCCTCTATGCGACCGCCCAGCTGGCCATGGCCGAGAGCCTGGTCGCAGAGGGCATGGACGAGGCCGCCCTGGACCCGCTTTTGCGCGCGGCCGAGGTCTTTCCGGGCAGCCCCGAGGTGATCGTCGCCCTTGCCGGGCGGTTGATCGCCGTCGAACGGTTCGACGACGCCCTTGAGGTGCTGGAGGGCGCGCCGGAGGTCGTGGGCGCCTCCCGCTTCGACCTGACGGTGCTGCGCGGCCGGGCCCTGAACCGGCTGGGGCGCACGGCCGAGGCCGAAGCCCAGTTCCAGGCGGCCCTGGTGCTGCGCCCCGACGACCCCGCGACGCTCAGTGCCCTGGGCTATCTGTGGGTCGACGGCGTGCGGGTGGAGGAGGGGGCCGCCCTGATCGCCCGGGCTGCGGCCGCCCTGCCGGATGACCGCGACGTGCGCAACGCGCTCGGCTGGTCGCAGTATCGACTGGGCCGGTTCGAGGAGGCCGTGGCCACCCTGGAAGGCGCCGTCGAGCTGGCCCCCGCCGACGCCGTGGCCAACGCCCATCTCGGGGACGCCTACTGGCGGGTGGGACGGCGGCGCGAGGCCCATTTCCAGTGGTACCGCGCCATCACCCTGGACCC